>NZ_JBHVYI010000107.1:0-27597 GCF_042880975.1 Streptomyces sp. NPDC058289 | reverse complement strand
AAGGAACCTCATCCACCGAAATGGACGGGGTATCAACTTTTGGCGTTGATTTTTGGCACGCTGTTGAGTTCTCAAGGAACGGACGCTTCCTTTGTTCCTGTTTCCAGGCCCTCCGGGCGCTTCCTTCGTTTCCAACTCTACCAGATCATTTCCGTTGTCGTTTCCGACTCTGGATTTGAATTCGGTGACCGTTGGGGGTCTTTGCCTTTCGGCGCTCCACCACATTAGCGCTTATCCCGTGCGGCTCATAATCGGCCGTTCGGAATCGAATTCGGACATGCCGAATAAGACCCCGCCAGGGGTAAGTCGTAGGTAGTGGGTTGGCCGCTCTGGGGGTCTGCCGATAGCAGTGCCCCGTTCAAGCGGCTCGGGCTACGTTAGGCGTCCGCCGGGGCCGAGTCAAGTTGAGCGGCGGCGCGGCGCGTGGGCTCGGTACGGGCTCACCGTCGAGTCGTGGGTGATCCAGTAGCGGTACGGGTGGGCCGCACCGGCGCCGCCCACTCCGGTGCGGGGGCCGTGGCTCCGCAGGTCCGGCGGCACGGGGGCGCCGGCCAGCAGGGACAAGGGGGAATCCGTACCGCTGCAGAGGTCCGTGCCGTCCAGGGAGCGGTCCACGGCCAGCGCGGTGGCCAGGCGAGCCGGGCCTTTGGCCAGTTCCCGGTCGTTTCTGGCTGAAACTCGGCGTTTGCGGGCCAGCTCCGCACCCACGGTGATCTCCCCCGCCCGGAGCAAGACACCGCTCGCGTGGCCCGGCGGGCCGCAGACCAGGTTGAGGCTGAACCACATGCCGTAGATGAAGTAGACGTACGCGTGTCCGGGTGGACCGAACATCGACGCGTTGCGCGCCGTGCGGCCGCGGTAGGCGTGGGAGCCGGGGTCGGCTTCCCCCTCGTACGCCTCCACCTCCGTGATGCGCAGCTCCATGGGGCCGTCCGAGGTGCGGCGGACCAGGGTGCGGCCGAGGAGGTCCGGGGCCACGGTGAGGACCGGGCGGTCGAAGAAGGACCTGGGCAGGGGCGTACGGTCGGGGCGCGCGCTCATCCAGTCGAGCGTAGTGGACTGCGTACTCCTGCAACCGGGGCCTAAGGTTCCGCGTTTGTAGGGGTAGTACCGCGCGGAGTGGCGCGCACCTTGCCGAGCAGGACTTTTTCGAGCACGTCGTAGTCGTATAGGGGAGTCAGAGCATGGGGTTCAGGAAGCTGTTCGCGAGCCTGGGTGCCGGTGGTGCTTCGGTCGACACCGTCATCACCGAGCCGAACGTCGTTCCGGGAGGGATCGTCCAGGGCGAGGTGCGGATCCAGGGCGGGTCCGTGGAGCAGCAGATCGAGGGGCTGTCCGTCGGGCTCCAGGCGCGGGTGGAGGTGGAGGGCAACGACCAGGAGTACAAGCAGGACGTGGTCTTCACCAAGCAGCGTCTCGGTGGTGCCTTCCAGGTGCAGGCGGGCGCCCTGCACGTGGTGCCGTTCGGGCTGGAGATCCCCTGGGAGACGCCGATCACCCACTTCGGGGGGCGCCAGCTGCACGGGATGAACATCGGGGTCAGCACGGAGCTGGAGATCGCGCGCGCGGTGGACGCCGGCGACCTCGACGCGATCAACGTGCACCCGGTGCCGGCGCAGCAGGCGATCCTCGACGCCTTCGCCCAGCTGGGCTTCACCTTCCGCAGCGCGGACATGGAGCGCGGGCACATCCGGGGGACGCGGCAGACGCTGCCCTTCTACCAGGAGATCGAGTTCCTGCCGCCGTCGCAGTACCGGGGGCTGAACCAGGTCGAGCTGACCTTCGTGTCCGACGGGCGCGAGATGGACGTCGTCCTGGAGATGGACAAGAAGCCGGGCCTGTTCAGCGAGGGCAGCGACACCTTCCGCTGCTTCCAGGTGGGGCTGCAGTCCTACCAGGGCACCGACTGGGCGGCCTACCTGAACCAGTGGATCTCGTCGGTGGGTTCGCAGCGCAACTGGTTCTGAGCGGATCTAGGCTCGGTGCCGGTACAGGTACCGGTCAGCGTCGACCCAACCCAGTAGGAGGTTCCGCAGTGGCCGAGCAGAGCAGGGCGCCGCTCCCCCACGATTTCCATCCGGCGGTGCACGCGTTCACCGTGAGCAGTGCGGAGCTGGAGCCCGGGGCCGATCTGGGGTCCGCCCAGGTGCTGTCCGGTGGGAACGTATCGCCGCACCTGCGGTGGGAGGGGTTCCCGGAGGAGACGAAGAGCTTCGCCGTGACCTGCTTCGACCCGGACGCGCCGACGGGGAGCGGGTTCTGGCACTGGGTGCTCTTCGACCTGCCGGTCTCGGTCACCGAGCTGCCGGCGGGGGCGGGCAGCGGGAAGTTCGAGGGGCTGCCCGCCGGGGCCGTGCACGTGCGCAACGACTACGGAACGCCGGATTTCGGCGGGGCGGCTCCCCCGGCCGGGGAGCGGCACCGTTACGTGTTCACCGTGTACGCGGTGGACGAGGAGAAGCTCGGTCCCGGCGCGGACGCGTCGCCGGCCGTCGTCGGGTTCAATCTGCGGTTCCACACGTTGGGGCGTGCGCAGCTCATCGGTGAGTACGAGGCTCCCGCAGGCTGAGCGTTCCGCCCTTCGTTCTCCGAGCGTTAGCCCGGTCCTGGTCTAAAGACGGCCGGGACCGGGCATTTTTATTGCGTTGTCCCGCGTGGCGCGCGCGACCAGAGTGGTTGCGGGCCTTGCCGCCAGGGTGGTCGCGGGCCTGCACACGGGAGGTGGGCGAGATGCGGGACACGCTGGTGCTCAACGCGAGCTTCGAGCCGCTGTCGACGGTGACGATGAACCGGGCCGTGGTCCTGGTGCTCCAGGACAAGGCCGTGGTCGAACAGGCGCATCCCGAGTTCCGTGTGCGCGCGGCCACGATGGAGCTTCCGTTGCCGCGGGTGATCAGACTCTGCAGGTACGTCCGGGTGCCCTTCCGGAGACATGCTCCCTGGTCACGGAGGGGGGTGTTGATCCGGGACCAACACCGGTGCGCCTACTGCGGGAAGCGCGCGACGACCGTGGACCACGTACTTCCGCGGGCTCAGGGCGGTGGGGACACCTGGCTGAACACGGTGGCCTCGTGCTCCGAGGACAACCACCGCAAGGCGGCCCGGACTCCGGAGGAGGCGGGGATGCCGCTCCTCCGGAAGCCCTTCGTTCCCTCGCCGGCCGACGCCATGCTGCTCGCGCTGGGGGTGGGCGGGCGGGAGGCGCTGCCGGAGTGGCTGGAGCGTTCCGCTTAGGGCCGCGAATGATCGCGTAGGGCGGGATCCTCCCGCCGGGTAGACGGCTGCGCTGGGCGACGTACGTTTTCTACGTCGCTCAGCGGAGCAGCAGTTGGACGATCGCGATGATCCCCACGGTCACGATGACGGCGCGCAGCACGGTGGGCGGCAGGCGGCGGCCGACCTTGGCGCCGAGCTGGCCGCCGATGGTGGAGCCGACGGCGATCAGCAGGACGGCCGTCCAGTCGAACTCTGCGACGAAGAGGAAGAAGACGGCCGCGATGCCGTTGACCATCGCCGCGACGACGTTCTTCACCGCGTTGATCCGCTGGAGGTCCTCGCGGAGCAGCAGGCCCATCAAGCCGAGGTAGAGCACGCCCTGGGCGGCGCCGAAGTAGCCCCCGTAGGCGCTGGAGAGCAGCATGCCCGACAGCAGCAGCGGGCCGCCGTCGGGGTGGGCGGTGTCGCCTCCCGCGGCCTCCTGGCGCCTGCGCAGGGCGGCGGCGAGCCGGGGCTGGAAGACGACGAGCACGAGGGCCAGGCCGATCAGGACGGGCACGATCGTGTCGAAGGAGTCCGACGGCAGGGTGAGGAGCAGGATCGCGCCGGCGAGTCCGCCGACGAGCGAGACGGCGCCGAGCCGGAGGATGCGGGCGCGCTGGCCCTGGAGCTCCTTGCGGTAGCCGATGGCTCCGCTGATGGAACCGGGTACGAGGCCCAGGGTGTTCGAGACGTTGGCCGTGACCGGCGGCAGGCCGGTGGCCAGCAGCACCGGGAAGGTGATCAGGGTGCCGGAACCGACGATGGTGTTGATGGTGCCGGCGCCGATGCCGGCCGCGAAGACCGCGAGTGATTCCCAGATGGACATGGGCGGGGTCGTCCCCTTTGCATGAGTGAGTCGCCTCCCCGCCGTGAAGGTCGAGGGGCCTCACTGATCATGCCGGAGGGGACGGCCCGTTCAGTCGATGGGGGGCTGTTCGCGGCGTTCCGCGGCGTCCTTGTCGCGAGCGGCCGGGATCCCGCCGCCGGCGCCGCCGTCCTTGGCACCGTCCCTGCCCGCGGGCTGCGGGTTGAAGCCGGAGGCGGCGCCCATCGGGCCGAAGTTGCCCATCGCTCCGGAGAGGCCCTTGAGGGCGTCGCCGATCTCGCTCGGGACGATCCAGAGCTTGTTGGCATCGCCTTCGGCGAGCTTCGGGAGCATCTGGAGGTACTGGTAGGCGAGCAGCTTCTGGTCGGCGTCGCCGGCGTGGATGGACTCGAAGACCGTGCGGATGGCCTGCGCCTCGCCCTCGGCGCGCAGGGCCGCGGCCTTGGCGTCACCTTCGGCGCGCAGGATGGAGGACTGCTTCTCGCCCTCGGCGCGCAGGATCTCGGACTGGCGGACACCTTCGGCCTGGAGGATCGCGGCACGCTTGTCGCGGTCGGCGCGCATCTGCTTCTCCATCGAGTCCTGGATGGAGGTCGGCGGCTCGATGGCCTTGAGTTCGACGCGGTTGACGCGGATGCCCCACTTGCCGGTGGCCTCGTCGAGGACTCCGCGCAGGGCCGCGTTGATCTCCTCGCGGGAGGTCAGGGTCCGCTCCAGGTCCATGCCGCCGATGATGTTGCGGAGCGTGGTGACGGTGAGCTGCTCGATGGCCTGGATGTAGCTGGCCACCTCGTACGTCGCGGCGCGGGCGTCGGTCACCTGGTAGTAGATGACGGTGTCGATGTTGACGACCAGGTTGTCCTGGGTGATCACCGGCTGCGGCGGGAAGGGGACGACCTGTTCGCGGAGGTCGATCCGGTTGCGGATCGAGTCGATGAACGGGACGACGATGTTGAGGCCCGCGTTGAGGGTGCGGGTGTAGCGGCCGAACCGCTCGACGATGGCGGCGCTGGCCTGCGGGATCACCTGGATCGTCTTGACCAGTGCGATGAAGACCAGAACCACCAGAATGATCAGGACGATGATGATCGGTTGCATGCGGTTCCCCGTGCCCTTCCGGCTGTCTGTGCTGCCCCGTTCAGCGGAGTCTCGCAGACCCCGGGGCCGCGGGTCGGCTGCTTGCCCACATGCGGCGTGCACACAGGTGGGTTGCTCACGTGCTGGTCCGTCACATGACGACGGCGGTCGCCCCGTCGATCTCCACGACGTCGACGGACTGACCCGGTTCGAAGGTGATGTCCGCGTCCAGGGAGCGCGCCGACCAGATCTCGCCGGCGAGCTTGATCCGGCCGCCGCCGCTCGCGTCCACGCGTTCGAGGACCACGGCGCTCCGGCCCCTCAACGCGTCGATTCCGCTGCGGTGTTGGGGTTTCTGGTTGCGGTGCCGGTTGGCGATCGGGCGGACGACCGCGAGGAGCGCGACCGACACGACCACGAAGACCAGGATTTGGGCGACCACTCCCCCGCCGAGGGCCGCCGTGACGGCGGCCGCCACCGCTCCGGCGGCGAACATGCCGAACTCGGGCATCGCGGTCAGGACGAGGGGGATGCCCAGTCCGACCGCGCCTATGAGCCACCACACCCACGCGTCGATGTCCACATGGTCATGGTAGGTCGGGTGGGCGCGGTCCGGACAGGGTGCGGGAAGCCCGGCTGGTGCGCGAACTACCGCAGGGGCAGGCCCTGGGCGGTCCAGCGGTCGTTCTCGTTGCGCTCGACGACGAGCGGCAGCCCGAAGCAGAGGGAGAGGTTGCGGGAGGTCAGTTCGAGGTCGAGGGGTCCGGCCGCGACCACCTTGCCCTGACGGATCATCAGCACGTGCGTGAAGCCGGGGGCGATCTCCTCGACGTGGTGCGTGACCATGATCATCGAAGGGGCGAGCGGATCGCGGGCGAGCCGGCCGAGGCGTCGTACGAGGTCTTCGCGGCCGCCGAGGTCGAGACCGGCGGCGGGCTCGTCGAGCAGCAGCAGCTCGGGGTCGGTCATCAGCGCACGGGCGATCAGGGTGCGCTTGCGCTCGCCCTCGGAGAGGGTGCCGAACTTGCGGTCCAGGTAGGGCGTCATGCCGAGGCGGTCGAGGAAGGCGCGGGCGCGCTGCTCGTCGATCTCCTCGTACTCCTCCTGCCAGGTGGCCGTCATGCCGTACGCGGCGGTGAGGACGGTCTCCAGGACGGTCTGGCGCCTGGGCAGCTTGTCGGCCATCGCGATGCCGGCCATGCCGATGCGGGGGCGCAGCTCGAAGACGTCCACCTTGCCGAGGGTGCTGCCGAGGATGGTGGCGGAGCCCTTGGTGGGGAAGAGGTAGCTGGAGGCGAGGTTCAGCAGCGTGGTCTTGCCGGCGCCGTTGGGGCCGAGGATCACCCAGCGCTCCCCCTCCTTGACCGACCAGGAGACCTGGTCCACCAGAGCCCGGCCCTCGCGGACCACGGATACGTCCACCAGCTCCAGAACATCGCTCATGAGCGTGTTGTCTCCCCTTGCAGTCTCGGTTCGTGTGCGCCGCCCCGTGTCGGTGGGCGCAGCCCCAGGGGAAAACCTACGCCACTCGGGGAGGGCTCCGGGCGCGGGCCCGGGTCCGGGGGGCCGTCCGTAAAGTGGGGGGATGCTTTTCGAACCGCGTTCAGGGCGGCTGGCCGCCTGGGGGAACGCTCTGCTGGCCGGTCTCGTCTCGCCCGACGAGGCCGTGTTGTCGATCGTGGGCGAGGACTCCGTGCACCGGGTGGAGGGGCTGCCCGGGGAATCCGGCCCGGTGGGCCTCACCCTGGCGCTGGGCCGGCTGCGGGTGCTGGGCGTGAGCGGGCTGCGGATCGCGCTCCCGGCGCCGGGGCATCCGCTGGGGCTGAGCGGGCCGCCGGAGTTCAACGCGAGGGCGCTGGACGCGGAGGAGGCGGTCGTCGCGGTGGGTGCGGCGGTCGGGCTGGTCCCGGAGGTGCACGAGGCCGGGCCGGCGGGTGATGTGCACGTGTCGGTGACCTGGCACTGCCTGCCGGTACGGGAGGCCCCGCCGGCGGACGTGCCGTCGCTCGGCGAGGCGGAACGGGAACTCGCGGAGGCGCTGCGCGAGGCCACGGTGGTGCTGACCCGGCTGGACGTGGCCGGATCCGGGCCGGTCGCGGAGGCGGCGCTGTCCGCGTACCGGGCACGGACGGAGGCCGGGCGGGACGCGCTGGCGCCGGGGTATCCGCCGCGGGCGGTACGGGTCCTCTCGCTGGCGCAGCGCGTGGACCTGATGGTGTCGCTGGCGACCGAGCGGGGGCACGGGGCGGCGGTGGCCGCCTCGGAGATGGCGGCCCGGGCGGAGGCGTTGCGGCCCGTGGAGCGGGTCGCCCGGCGGGCGCTGGTCGCCGCGTACAACTCGGCCGTCGAGGAGCGGCTCCGGTAGTCGCCGGCCGCGGGGGGTGCGGAGATCGGGTGCGGCACCGTTGCGCGGGCGTCCCCGGCTGCGCCGGGCTTTCCGGGGCGCCGCCCCGGACCCCGCGCCTCAAACGCCGGCGAGGCTGGATTTACCCGGCTGCGCCGCTCGCTGGGTGGCCGCAGGCAGCGCCGCTCACCGAGGGGCCGGAGCGGTCCGGCTGTGGCGGAAAGGCATCGGCCCCGCTTCCCAGGGAGAGGGGGGAAGCGGGGCCGAGGTGTGTGGCCGCTACGCGAGCCCGGCGCTCACGCCGGACGGAGTCCGGTGCAGCGAGGCGAAGCCTGCGGAGCAGTGCGAGTGCCGCGTCGGAAAAGGTGCCGGCGCAGCAGTGCGAGCACCGCGTTGGGCAAGGTGCGCCTGCGGAGCGGTGCGAGTGCCGCGTAAGGAACGGGGGTGGGGTCAGTTGTTGACGCCCGTGTTGCCCCAGGCGCCGTTCAGCAGGCCGATCACGTTGACCGAGTTGCCCACCACGTTCGCGGGGATGTGGACGGGGAGCTGGAGCTGGTTCCCCGCGGCCACGCCGGGCGAGTTCAGGGCCTCGCCCTCCGCCGACGCACCGCCGTGCGCCGACGAGACACCCGCGCCGGCGGCGAGGAGGCCGCCCGCGATCATGGTGACGGCGGTGGCCTTCTTGAAGTTCTTCACGTTCTCGTCCTCCAGTACGTCTGCCGCGACCAGCCGCCGCGGCACGTCATGAAGAACGCTCATCCGACGAACGGGATACGCCATGTGGGCTACATACACCCGACCGAATGAATCGCCGCCGTATGAGTCACTGCGCGATGCCGTGTCTGACCGCCCACAGCGCCGCCTGCGTACGGTCGGCGAGGTCCAGCTTCATCAGGATGTTCGAGACGTGCGTCTTCACCGTCTTCTCCGACAGGACGAGCGCGCGGGCGATCTCCCTGTTCGAGCGCCCGTCCGCTATGTGGTGCAGCACCTCGCGCTCGCGGTCCGTCAGGTTGCCTCCGCGGCCGGATGACGGGCCGGGGCCCTCCTCGGCGAGCAGGGCTCCGGCGACCTCCGGCTGGAGGAGGACGTGGCCCGCGTGCACCGAGCGGATGGCGGCGGCGAGGGCGTCGGGGTCTATGTCCTTGTACACGTACCCGGCCGCGCCCGCGCGCAGGGCGGGGACCACCGTCCGCTGCTCGGTGAAGCTGGTGACGATCAGCACGCGCGCCGGGTTCGCCAGCGTGCGCAGCCGGCGCAGCGCCTCGATGCCGTCGGTGCCCGGCATCTTGATGTCCATCAGGATGACGTCGGGGCGCAGCTCCTCGGCGCGGTCGATGCCTTCCTCGCCGTCGGCGGCCTCGCCGACCACCTCGATGTCGTCCTGGACCTCGAGGAAGGTGCGCAGACCCCGCCGGACCACCTGGTGGTCGTCCACGAGCAGTACTTTGATGCGGCTGCAGCCGCCGCTACGGCCCGGCGTGTCAGCCACCGGGTACCTCCAGTTCGATCGTGGTGCCGGTGCCGTGCTCGGACCGTACGGTGAGTCTCCCTCCGACGCCGGCGGCCCGGTCCCGCATGGAGACCAGGCCGAGGTGCCGGCCCGCCCGGCGGACGGTGGGAGGGGAGAAGCCGGTTCCGTCGTCGGTCACCCGGAGCTGGGCTCCCCCGGTCTCCCGGCGGGTCAGGGTGACGTCGATCCGGTTGCCGGCGGAGTGGCGCAGGGCGTTGTGCAGGGCCTCTTGGGCCACGCGCAGGACCGCTTCCTCCTGGGCCGCGGGCAGGGCCCGTACGCCGTCGCAGGTGAAGGTGACGTGCGCGGTGTGGGCCCGGTCCAGGACGCGGACCTGGTTGCGCAGGGTGGCGACCAGGCCGTCCTCGTCGAGGGCGGTGGGGCGGAGCTCGGTGACGGCCGCGCGCAGTTCGTCGGCGGCCTCGGCCGCGAGGAGGGCGACCTGCTGGAGCTCGTCCTTGGCTCGGGCGGGGTCGCGGTCGACCAGGGCGGCGGCGGCCTGGGCGGTCAGGCGGAGCGAGAAGAGCTTCTGGCTGACCGCGTCGTGCAGCTCGTGGGCCAGGCGGGAGCGCTCCTCGGCGATGGTCAGCTCGCGGCTGCGCTCGTAGAGGCGGGCGTTGGTGAGGGCGATCGCCGCGTGCTGGGCGAGGAGGGAGAGGAGCTCCTCGTCCTCGTCGGTGAAGCCGTGCCTGCCGCCCGGGACGCTCCGCTTGTTCGCGAGGAAGAGCGCGCCGAGGGTCTCCTCGCCGTCCCGGATGGGCATCCCGAGGAAGTCGGACATGTCGGGGTGGGCGGCGGGCCAGCCCTCGAAGCGGGGATCCTTGCGTACGTCGGCCAGCCGCTCGGCGCCGTCCTGGTGGAGCATCGCGGCGAGGATGCCGTGCTGGCGGGGCAGCGGGCCGATCGCCCGCCACTGCTCCTCGCTGATGCCGTCCACGACGAACTGGGCGAAGCCGCCGTGGTCGTCCGGGACGCCCAGGGCCGCGTACTCGGCGTCGAGCAGCTCGCGGGCCGAGGCGACGATCGTGCGCAGCACGTCGCGGACCTCCAGCCGGCGGCTCATGGCGAGCAGCGCGGTGCTCACGGCGGCCAGGCCGCCACTGCGGGGGGCTCGGGGTCCGGAGTCCATGGCCTCACGGTACTCGCGGCGCCGGGGCCGGCGGATCGGGCGGGGGGCGTAGGCCACGGTGGGGTCGCGACGTAGGTCTCGGCGTAGGTCCCGGCGCAGGTCCACGCCTTGGGGCGGGGTGGCGGCGTAGGTGGGGTGCGGCCCGTGGCCGAGGCGGCGGGGGCGGACGGGTTCCTACGTTGGGAGGTATCTGCCGGGCGGTTCGGAAGGCGAGGGTGCGGTCGGGGGCGTCCAGGGGGCTGGGGCGGGCGGTGGCCGGGGAGCCGGCGGCCCGGGGCTGGGACCTGGTGCTGAGCGCACGGGGCGCGGACCCGCTGGCGGAGGCCGGGGAGGCCCTGCGGGCTGCGGGGGCGCGGGTGACGGCGGTGGCCGGGGACGTGTCCTCGGCGGCGCACCGGGCGGAACTGGTGGCGGCGGCGCGGGCCCTGGGCGGGCTGGACCTGCTCGTGAACAACGCGGGCGTGCTGGGCGTGGAGCCGCTGGTGCCGCTGGCGGTGCACCCGCTGGAGGGGCTGCGCGAGGCGTTCGAGGTGAACGTGGTGGCGCCGTTGGGGCTGGTCCAGGAGGCGCTGCCGCTGCTGCGGGCGGCCGCTGCCGGGGCGGTGCTGAACATCAGCTCGGACGCGGCGGTGGTGCCTTACGGGACCTGGGGCGGCTACGGGGCGACCAAGGCGGCGGGGGACCTGATGTCGGCGGTCCTGGCGTTGGAGGAGCCGGGGCTGCGCGTGTGGTGGGCCGATCCGGGCTCGATGCGGACGCGGATGATGGCGGCGGCCGATCCCGGGGAGGACCTGGCGGCGCTGCCGACGCCCCAGGAGGTGGCTCCGGTGCTGCTGACCCTGTTGACGGGGCCCGCGCCCAGCGGGCGGTACACGGCCCACGGGCTCGCCGGGTAGCAGGGGCGCGGCGGTGTGGAGGGGGTCCTCGGGGCGGACGGGGCGGGGCGGTGAGCGGGGAGCGGGGGCTACGGGAGAAGGGACTGTATATAAGGGACATTCCGCCGGGCCTTGCGGCCCGGGTTCCCGCCGAGCAGCGGGGGCCGGGACGCGGGCGGGACTCGGTGCGGCTGCTGGTCTCGCGGGGCGCCTCGGAGGTGTCGCTGCACGCCTTCCGGGAGCTGCCGGGGCTGCTGCATGCCGGGGACGTGCTGGTGGTGAACACCTCGGCGACGTTGCCGGCCGCCGTGGACGGACGGCTCGGCGGCGAGGAGCTCGTCGTGCACTTCTCCACGCGCGGCGAGGACGGCCGCTGGACGGTGGAGCTCCGGGAGCGGGACCGGGTCGCACGGGGGACGACCCGGCCCCGGGCCGGGGGGCCCGCCGGGGCCGTCGTGGAGCTGCCGGGCGGGTGGCGCCTCGTGCTGGAGGGGCCGGTGGCTCCGGGGGCGGACCGGCTGTGGTGGGCGCGGCCCGCGCCGCCGCAGGGGCGTCCGGAGGAGGCGCCGGCGCTGCTGCGCTCGTACGGGCGGCCGATCCGGTACGCCTATACGGAGCGCGACCAGCCGCTGTCGGCGTACCAGACGGTCTTCGCGGTGCCCCGGGCCGACGGGTCGGGTTCGGCGGAGATGCCGAGCGCGGGCCGGCCCTTCACGGCGGAGCTGGTGGCGGAGCTGGTGCGCCGGGGGGGGTGCGCTTCGCCCCGCTGACCCTGCACACGGGGGTGGCCTCGCAGGAGGCGCACGAGCCGCCGTACCCGGAGCGGTACGAGGTGCCCGCGACCACGGCCCGGCTGGTGAACGCGGCGAGGGCGGCGGGCGGGAGGGTGATCGGGGTGGGGACCACGGCGGTGCGGGCGCTGGAGTCGGTCGCCGACGGGGACGGGGTGGTGCGGGCCACCGGGGGCTGGACCGGGCTGGTCGTGACGCCGGAGCGCGGGGTGCGGGTGGTGGACGGTCTGCTGACCGGGCTGCACGAGCCCGGGGCCTCGCACCTGCTGATGCTGGAGGCGGTGGCCGGACGGGAGGCCGTACGGCGCGGGTATGCCTCAGCCGTAGCGAATCTGTGCCTTTGGCACGAGTTCGGGGACGTCCATCTGCTACTCAAGGATGAGAACGGTCACTGAGTGGATTGCTGCCGCAACTGCTGGTGAGATTGATACGTGACCGATGTGAGCCCGCACATAGGACGCACATCACTTACGAAGCTCCCTAGTGGACGAATAAGAGCGCTGTTAGCGCTGGCTCACGCGCTCCGGGTGCTGAATTCGGGGCTCGGCTCCGGCACCTGATCCACTAAGCAGGATCGTACGTCACACCTTTGCCACAGCTTTTTGCCACCGCTAAGAATTGCTCTCGCCGCACAGCGCCGCGGATCTCGGATCCGGCAGGCGCTTTCCTGCGGCCCCCGCTATTCGAAGAGGTTGCTACGCATGACCGAGACCAGCACTCCCGGCCACAGTCGTCGTCTGACGATGACGAAGGCGCACAAGCTTTCCATCGCCGGTGTAGCCACCCTGGGCGCCGCCGCCCTCGCCTTCTCCCTCGTACCGGCCGACGCCGCCGAGACGCAGACGGCCGTCGCCGCTGCTCCCGTCGCCTGGTCCAAGGTCGTCGACGGTGCGCAGGCGCAGGCCGTGCAGCAGCACCTCACCGTTCAGCAGGTCGTCGCGGACCAGCAGGCCAAGGTCGCGAAGGACGCCAAGGCCGCCCAGGCCGCCCAGGCCGCCAAGGACAACGCCGCCAAGGCCAAGGCCGAGGCGGACGCGAAGAAGGACCGCGAGCAGAAGGCCGCCGCCAGCCGTTCCGCGAACCGCGTGCCGGTCTTCGCGAACAACCTGGACGGCTGGATCAAGGAAGCCCTCTTCATCATGAAGCGGGAGGGCATTCCGGGCACCTACGCCGGGATCCACAAGAACATCATGCGCGAGTCCAGCGGTAACCCGATGGCGATCAACAACTGGGACATCAACGCCCAGAACGGCATCCCCAGCAAGGGTCTGCTCCAGGTCATCGCCCCGACCTTCAAGACGTACCACGTCAAGGGCACCAAGTTCGACCAGTACGACCCGGTCGCCAACATCGTCGCGGCCTGCAACTACGCGGCCGACCGCTACGGCTCCATGGACAACGTCAACAGCGCCTACTAGGCCTCTGGCGTCCTCCCCAGCCCCCCATGCGCCTCAGGGCGGCCCCGGTGTTCCGGAGCCGCCCTGAGGCGTTTCGTGCGTGCCCGCGCGCCTACGCGGCCCTGGTGCCTGCTCGCCGGCTCACTTGCCGGCGCGCATCACCTCGGGCTCGTGGCGGCGGAGCAGGCGCTGCACGGCGAAGCCGCACGCGACGCCGATGAGCAGCAGGATCGTGATGTTCAGGCTCCACTGGCCGACCGTGGCGTCCCAGAGCGGGTCGGTGTTGGTCGGGTTGTCCTGGTCCCACGGCGGCATGAGCACGCCGAGGTTCAGGGTGGTGCCGGCGGCGGCGATCGCCCAGCGGGACGGCATCAGCCAGGCGAACTGCTCCAGGCCCGGAGAGTCGTAGACCTGGAAGAGGATGCCGGTGAAGACGACCTGGACGATCGCGAACATGACGAGCAGCGGCATGGTCTTCTCGGCGGTCTTCACCAGCGAGGAGATCACCAGGCCGAACATCATGGACGTGAAGCCGAGCGCGATGACCGACAGGCAGATCTCCACGGCCGGCGGCATCAGCAGACCCTCGGCGGGCAGGTCGCGCGGGTAGAAGCCGATCGCGCAGATGATCACGCCCTGGATGGCCGTGATGAATCCGAGGACGATCACCTTCGACGCGAGGTACGCCGACCGGGACAGGCCGGTCGCGCGCTCGCGCTCGTAGATCACGCGTTCCTTGATCAGCTCGCGGACCGAGTTCGCGGCGCCGGAGAAGCACATGCCGACCGCGAGGATCAGCATGATCGTGCCGGCGTCGCCGTTGAAGCGGGACGGCGCCACGGGCGGCGCGAGTCCGAACTTCGCGGGGATGACGACGGAGACCACGCCGAGGACCGCCGGGAGGATCAGCATCAGCCCGATGAAGCCCTTGTCGGACGCGATGACCGACATGTAGCGGCGCATCAGCGTCCAGAGCTGGGAGCCCCAGCCCTGCGGCTTCGGCGGCCGGGTCTGCTGCACGGCGGGCTGTACCGACTGCGGGGCGACCGCGTCGATGTCGGCGGCGTAGAGCTGGTAGTGCTGCGAGCCCTTCCAGCGGCCGGCCCAGTCGTAGTCGCGGTAGCTCTCGAAGGCCGAGAACACGTCGGCCCAGGTGGAGTAGCCGAAGAAGTTCAGCGCCTCGTCCGGCGGGCCGAAGTACGCGACCGAGCCGCCCGGGGCCATGACCAGCAGCTTGTCGCAGATGGCCAGCTCGGCGACCGAGTGCGTGACGACGAGGACCGTGCGGCCGTCGTCGGCGAGGCCGCGCAGCAGCTGCATGACATCGCGGTCCATGCCCGGGTCGAGGCCCGAGGTGGGCTCGTCCAGGAAGATCAGCGAGGGCTTGGTCAGCAGCTCCAGGGCCACGGACACGCGCTTGCGCTGGCCGCCCGAGAGCGAGGTGATCTTCTTGTCCTTGTGGATGTCGAGCTTGAGCTCGCGCAGCACCTCGTTGATGCGGGCGGCGCGCTCGGACTCGGCGGTGTCGCCCGGGAAGCGGAGCTTGGCCGCGTACTTGAGGGCGGTGCTGACCTTCAGCTCCTTGTGCAGGATGTCGTCCTGCGGGACCAGGCCGATGCGCTGGCGGAGCTCCGCGAACTGCTTGTACAGGTTGCGGTTGTCGTAGAGGACGTCGCCCTGGTTGGCCGGGCGGTAGCCGGTCAGCGCCTTGAGGAGCGTCGACTTGCCCGAGCCGGAGGGGCCGATGACGCCGATCAGCGACTTCTCGGGCACGCCGAAGGTGACGTCCTTGAGGATCTGCTTGCCGCCGTCGACCGTGACCGTGAGGTGGCGGGCCGAGAAGGAGACGTCACCGGTGTCGACGAACTCCTCGAGGCGGTCGCCGACGATCCGGAAGGTCGAGTGGCCGACGCCGACGATGTCGTTCGGGCCGAGCAGCGCGGTGCCCGACTTCGCCAGCGGCTGACCGTTGACGTAGGTGCCGTTGTGGCTGCCGAGGTCGCGGATCTCGAAGCGGCCGCCCGGCATCGAGCGGAATTCCGCGTGGTGGCGGGAGACCTGGAGGTCGGAGACCACCAGTTCGTTCTCCAGCGCACGGCCGATGCGCATGACGTGGCCCAGCGCGAGCTGGTGGAACGTCGTCGGGCTGCGGTGGTCTCCGTAGCCCGGGGTACCGCCGCCGCCCGGCTGGTGCTGCTGCTGCGGGAAGGGCTGCTGCGGCTGCTGGGCCTGCTGCTGCGGGAACGGCGGGGCCTGCTGGACCTGCTGCTCCCAGGGCTGCTGGGCCTGCTGCGGTGCCTGCTGCTGGGCCTGCGGCTGCTGCGCGTAAGCCTGGGCGGGCGACTGCTGCGCCACGGCCGGCTGCGGCGCCGGGGCGGCGGCGCCCGCACCCGCGACGGGATTCAGCCTCGGTCCGTCGGTGGCGTTGCCGAGGTGCACCGGCGTTCCGGGTACCAGCTCGGCCTGCTGGACCCTCGCCCCGTGCACGTACGTGCCGTTGGTGCTGCCGTGGTCCTCGATTCCCCAACCTCGCCCGTTCCAGGCGATGGTGGCGTGCCGCCACGACACTCGGGCGTCATCGATCACCACGTCTCCCTGGGGATCGCGCCCCAGCGAGTACGACCTGGACGGATCGAGCGTCCAGGTCCTTCCATTCAATTCCAGTACGAGTTCCGGCACTCCAGCCCCACTTAAGTCCCCCGAGAATCCCCCATGACGTCAGGGAGTCTAGGGATGGCGAACATCCGGGGGAACTATTTCAGGCGCACGGCCACAAGGGGAATCCGGGCCACGTGGCGGCGCCCGCAGAGCCCGGCCGAGGGGGTCGAAAGCCCCCCGGAAGGTGCGTTTCGGGACGCTCCGCCATCCCTCCGGCCGGGCCGGAGCATCGCTTCGTCCCGTCGGGCGGGCTCGCGCCCGGCCCTCGCCCTCCGTCCCGCGCGTGGTCTCCGGCCGTTCGTCGCCCTCCGTCGCCGGATCTCCACGCGCCCGCTCCAGGGCCCGCCCATGGCCACCGCACGAACTCCACACGTCCACCGTGTGGCCCCCGCACGTCCGTACGGAGCGAAACGGTTCCGCCAGGTGGGACGGGGCTCCGCGCTCACAGGCCGGGGAGATACGGTGAAGGCACCATGAGCGCTTCGCAGACCTCCGACGTCCCCACCCTCCTCGTCAAGATCTTCGGCAAGGACCGTCCCGGGATCACCGCCGGGCTGTTCGACACCCTCGCCGCCTACTCCGTCGACGTCGTCGACATCGAGCAGGTCGTCACCCGAGGCCGCATCGTCCTGTGCGCCCTCGTCACCCATCCGACCGCCGGCACCGAGGGCGAGCTGCGGGCCACCGTCCACAGCTGGGCCGAGTCCCTCAAACTGCAGGCCGAGATCCTCTCCGGCACCGGTGACAACCGGCCGCGCGGCAGTGGCCGTTCGCACGTCACCGTGCTCGGGCATCCGCTCACCGCCGAGTCCACGGCCGCCATCGCCGCGCGGATCACCGCGACCGGCGGCAACATCGACCGCATCTTCCGGCTCGCGAAGTATCCGGTGACGGCCGTGGAGTTCGCCGTCTCCGGCACCGCGACCGAGCCGCTGCGCACCGCGCTGGCAACCGCCGCCGCGCAGATCGGCGTCGACGTGGCCGTGGTCTCGGCCGGGCTGCACCGGCGGGCCCAGCGCCTCGTCGTCATGGACGTGGACTCGACCCTGATCCAGGACGAGGTCATCGAGCTCTTCGCCGCCCACGCCGGCTGTGAGGCCGAGGTCGCCGAGGTGACCGAGCGGGCCATGCGCGGGGAACTGGACTTCGAGCAGTCGCTGCACGCCCGGGTCGCGCTGCTGGCCGGGCTGGACGCCTCCGTGGTGGACAAGGTCCGCTCCGAGGTGCGCCTCACCCCGGGCGCCCGGACGCTGATCCGCACCCTCAAGCGCCTCGGGTACCAGGTGGGCGTGGTCTCCGGCGGGTTCACGCAGGTGACGGACGATCTGCGGGAACGGCTCGGGCTGGACTTCGCCTCCGCCAACACCCTGGAGATCGTCGACGGGAAGCTGACGGGCAAGGTCACGGGCGAGATCGTGGACCGGGCCGGCAAGGCCCGGCTGCTGCGCCGCTTCGCCGCGGAGGCCGGCGTACCGCTGGCCCAGACGGTGGCCATCGGTGACGGCGCCAACGATCTGGACATGCTGAACGCTGCCGGGCTCGGCGTGGCTTTCTGTGCCAAGCCGGTGGTCCGCCAGGCCGCGCACACCGCGGTGAACGTGCCTTTCCTGGACGCCGTGCTCTACCTCCTCGGGATCACCCGCGAAGAGGTCGAGGCCGCCGACCTGGCGTGACGAAGACCTCCGGCTCCCTACGACGGAGCGGGCCCCGGCACTGTCGAAGTGCCGGGGCCCGCTGCGTCGGCGCAGTCGTCGGGGCGTGCGTGTCAGCTGTGCGGGGTCCAGAAGTCCAGCAGGGTGCCCACGCCGTGTTCCACGGACTTCCAGGAGCCGGTGAAGGAGACGACGGCGAGCCCGGAGGTCGGGAAGCCGCTGCGGTTCATCCGGGCGAGCACCTCGCCCTGCGCACTGCCCGCGAGGGCGTCGGCCACCGCCTGCATACCGGGGTTGTGGCCGATGACCAAGAGGTTCTTCACGTCGTCGGAGGTCTCGTTGACCAGGGCGATGAGCTCGCCCAGCGAGGCCTCGTAGAGCCGTTCCTCGTACGTGGTCTTCGGCCGGTGCGGCAGCTCCTGGACGGCCAGCTTCCAGGTCTCCCTGGTGCGGGCCGCGCTGGAGCAGAGGGCCAGGTCGAAGGTGATGCCGGTCTGAGCCAGTTTCTGGCCCGCGGCCGGGGCGTCGTGACGGCCGCGCTCTGCCAGGGGGCGGTCGTGGTCCGTGCCGTCCGACCATTCGGCCTTGGCGTGCCGGAGGAGGACGATCCTGCGGGGTGTGTCGGCGCTCATGGCTCCCAGCTTCGCATGAATCGAGCCACGGGGCGCAGGGTGTTGAGGCGGTCCCCCCGCAGGTGTGGCAGGTAGCGGGTGTCCCCCGGCTCGCGGCCGCGCGGGTGGGCTCCGGGTGGCTGGCGGCCCGTCAGCCGACGGCGCTCAGCAGCCGTTCGGTGACCTGGACGAGCGCGGAGCCTTCGCCGGAGGCGGCGTGGGCCTGGCCGGATCCCGCGAGGAGTATGAGCAGGAGGCCGAAGGCGAGGGCGGGCAGGGCGAGCGCCCACCAGGGCAGCCGGGCGTCGGCCCCGGCGGCGCGGGGAGCGGACGGGTGGCCGGGGGCCAGGTGTGTGGGGGCCGACATGGCCGCCTCCGTGGGGTGCGTCGGGCGGGCTCGCTCTTGCTCTTCGAATCTAAGGATTCGAGCAGGCGGTTCCCATCCGGGACGCACCCCAGATGTCCCTGAGCCTGACCCCCTAGGGGTTGGGGGGTTAACCCCACCCCTTACGGCGAGGCGAGGGTGGCGAGGACGGCGATGATCACGGTGACCAGCAGCATCGCGCCCAGCACGAGGCCGAGCTTCCGGTGGCCGTTCTGGGGGTTCGGTTCAAGTACGGGCGACATGCCGATCAGTCTCGCATGCCGCATTCGTCCTCGATCGTGCGGTCCCGGCCCGCCAGCACGCCGAGCGCGATCTGCGGGACGAGCAGACCGGCCATCAGGGCGAGGGGCAGGTCCCAGCCCCCGGTGTGCTGGTAGAGGGTGCCGATGAGGAGCGGCCCGGGGATGGAGATGAGGTAGCCGGTGCTCTGGGCGAAGGCGGACAGCTTGACGACGCCGGCCGGGGACTTGGCTCGCAGTCCGATCATGGTGATGACGAGCGGGAAGGCGCAGTTGGAGACGCCGAGCAGGAGGGCCCAGGCCCAGGCGCCGCCGGCGGGGGCGAAGTAGAGCCCCAGGTAGCCCACGAGGCCGAAGAGGCCGAGTGCGACGGCGATGGGGCCCTGGTTCTTCATCCGGCCGGCGAGGCCCGGGATGACGAAGGCGAGCGGCACGCCCATGACCATGGTGACGGCGAGCAGGACGCCCGCCGTGGAGGCGGAGACCCCTGCGTCGCGGAAGATCTGCGGGAGCCAGCCCATGGTGATGTACGCGCCCGTGGCCTGGAGTCCGAAGTAGCAGGCGAGGGCCCACGCGGTGCGGCTGCGCATCACGCCCGGCCCGGCGTCGGGGCGAGCGGCCGGTACGCCTGCGGCCGCGGCCTTCTCCTTGCGGGCCGCCGCGCCGATGGCCAGCCAGGGCAGGACGGCCGCCAGGGCGAGGAAGCCCCACACCAGCAGGCCGGTGCGCCAGCTGCCGCCGAGGGCCTGGGTCATCGGGACCGTCGCCGCCGCGGCGAGCGAGGTGCCGGCGGCCAGGGCCATGGAGTAGAGCCCCGTCATGGTGCCGACCCGGTCGGGGAACCAGCGCTTGACGATCACCGGCAGGAGCACGTTGGTCAGGGCTATGCCCGCCAGGGTCAGGGCGCTGGCCGCGAGGAATCCGGCGGCGTTGGTCGCGAAGGGCCGGATCAGCAGGCCCGCGGCGACGGCGGCCATGCCGGCGCAGACGACGGCGGCCGGGCCGAAGCGGCGGGAGAGCCGGGGCGCGGTGACGCCGAAGACGGCGAAGCAGAGGGCGGGTACGGAGGTGATCAGTCCGGCGACCGTCCCGCTCATGCCGAGGCCCTCGCGGGTCTCCTCGAACAGGGCGCCGAGGCTGGTGATGGCGGGCCGCAGGTTGAGGGCGGCCAGCACGATGCCGACGAGGAGCACGGGTCCGAGCCACGCCGGCTGCGGGGTGGCGGCGGGGGCGGTAAGGGGCTGCGGGGAGGCCGTGCGCGCGGCCGGGGGCCGGTTCAGGGTCTGGATTTCTTCGTCGGACATTCAACCATCATAGAATCATGGGATGATTGGTTGTCCACCCCGCAGCCGTATCGTGCCCGCCACTCGTATCGTTCCCGTCGCCCGCACCGCGCCCGTCCCGAGAGGAACCCCGACCGCATGCCGCTGACCTCGCCCCGGCGATCCGCGCTCGTCGACCAGGTGATCGCCCAGCTCAGGAACCAGATCACCACCGGCGAATGGCCCGTGGGCTCCCGCATCCCCACCGAGCCGGAGCTCGTGGAGCTGATGGGCGTCGCCCGCAACACCGTGCGGGAGGCCGTCCGGGCCCTCGCGCACAACGGCCTCCTCGACATCCGCCAGGGCTCGGGGACGTACGTCATCGCCACCAGCGAGCTGGCCGGGGTCATGCACCGCCGCTTCGCCGGCGCCGATCCCCGGCACATCGCGGAGCTGCGCTCGACGCTGGAGTCCTCGGCGGCCCGTCTCGCGGCGGAGCGGCGGACGGCGCGGGACCTCGTACAGCTGGACGCGCTGCTGGCGCGGCGCGAGGAGGCGTGGGCGGGCGGGGACGCGGAGCCGTTCATCGCGGCGGACGTGGCCCTGCACATGGCGGTGGTGGCGGCCTCGCACAACGACGTGCTCATCGAGCTGTACGCGGACCTCGGCGACTTGGTGGCCGACTGGCTGCGCACCGACGTGGGGACGGAGCTCGATCCCGCCTCGCACCTGGACCACGCCCGGCTGATCGAGGCGATCCGGCGCGGGGACGGGGACGCGGCGGCCTCGGAGGCGGCCGGCTATCCGTTCGTCTGCCTGGCCGAGGAGGGGCCGCGTCCTGTGGGGGTCACTGCCGCTGGTGGCTGACCCAGGCGGAGCGGACTTCCTTCCAGCAGCGGCCGGAGAGCTCCACCCGGCCCGCCGGGCCGACGGCCACGGCGGCGCCGTCCCCGTCCACGTCCCACCAGCGGTCGCACTCCACGTGCAGGCGGACAAGGTCGGTCTGGGGATAGGCGTTGTGGCAGAACGCGAGCACCTGCGAACCGTTGATCTCGGTGTCGCAGTCGGCCCCGAAGAGCTCCCGGGCGGCGGGCTTCGCGGGCTGTACGGGCGGTTCGGCGGGGATCTGGGCCAGGTCGACCACGGCCGGGGCCTGGACGTCCGTACCGGGCGCCGGTGCGGGCCCCTCGTCCTGCGCGACGGCTCCCGGGAGCAGGAATCCGGTCAGGACCACCGAGGTGACCAGCAGGGATACCGCTCGGCTCCGCCTCGCGCGCACTCCCGTACCTCCTCCCCGTAGCAGCCGGGAAGATCCCGACGGGCCCAGTTTGCAGGCAAATGTCCCGATTCTCGACTCGGGAAGATCCGGCCCGGGGGCGGACATCTGATCGAGTCACCCCCTACGGTCCCCACCCCGCGCGCCAAAACGGCGGCGGCCGCGCCTCCCGGAAGGGAAGACGCGGCCGCCGCCGTACGGATGGAACGGGCCGCCCCCGGATCAGCAGACCGGGGAGAGCGGGAAGGTCAGGCACCCATCGCGTGCAGACCGCCGTCGACGTGGATGATCTCGCCCGTGGTCTTCGGGAACCAGTCCGACAGCAGGGCGACGACGCCCTTGCCCGCCGGCTCCGGGTCCGACATGTCCCAGTCCATCGGGGAGCGGTGGTTCCAGACGTCCGCCAGCTCGGAGAAGCCGGGGATGGACTTCGCGGCCATCGAACCGAGCGGACCGGCCGAGATCAGGTTGCAGCGGACCTTCTCCTTGCCCAGGTCGCGGGCGAGGTAGCGGCTGGTGGCCTCCAGCGCGGCCTTGGCCGGGCCCATCCAGTCGTACTGCGGCCAGGCGAACTGCGCGTCGAAGGTCAGGCCGACGACCGAGCCGCCCTCGTTCTCCGGGAAGAGCGGCTTGCAGGCCATGGTCAGCGACTTCAGCGAGAACGCCGAGACGTGCATGGCGGTGGCGACCGACTCGAACGGCGTGTTCAGGAAGTTGCCGCCGAGCGCGTCCTGCGGCGCGAAGCCGATGGAGTGGACGACGCCGTCGAGGCCGCCGAGCTCCGCGCGGACGAGGCCCTCCAGGCGGGCCAGGTGCTCGTCGTTGGTGACGTCGAGCTCGATCACCTTGACCGGCTTGGGCAGCTTCTTGGCGATGCGCTCGGTCAGCGTCGGACGCGGGAACGCGGTGAGGATGACCTCGGCGCCCTGCTCCTGGGCCAGCTTGGCGACGTGGAAGGCGATGGAGGACTCCATCAGCACCCCGGAGACGAGGATGCGCTTGCCGTCGAGAATTCCGCTCATGGTGATCAGTGACCCATGCCCAATCCGCCGTCAACGGGAATGACGGCACCAGTGATGTACGCGGCGTTGTCGGACGCCAGGAAGCTGACCGCGGCCGCGATCTCCTCGGGCTGCGCGTAGCGGCCCAGGGGCACCTGGCCGACGATGCCGGCCCGCTGCTCCTCGTTAAGCACCTTCGTCATGTCGGTGTCCACGAAGCCGGGAGCGACGACGTTGAAGGTGATGTTGCGGGAGCCCAGCTCACGGGCGAGGGAGCGGGCGAAGCCGACCAGCGCCGCCTTGGAGGCGGCGTAGTTGGCCTGTCCGGCCGAGCCGAGGAGGCCGACGACCGAGGAGATCAGGACGACGCGGCCCTTCTTGGCGCGGAGCATGCCGCGGTTCGCGCGCTTGACCACGCGGAAGGTGCCGGTGAGGTTGGTGTCGACGACCGAGGCGAAATCGTCCTCGGACATGCGCATCAGCAGCGTGTCCTTGGTGATGCCGGCATTGGCCACGAGGACCTCGACCGCGCCGTGCGCGTCCTCGACCTGCTTGTACGCCTGGTCGACCTGGTCGGAGTCCGTGATGTCGCAGCGGACCGCCAGCACGCCCAGGGCCGTGAGCTCCGCCGGGGGCTCGCCCGACCGGTACGTGATCGCGACCTTGTCCCCCGCTTCCGCGAAGGCTCGGGCGATGGCGAGGCCGATGCCCCGGTTACCTCCGGTGACGAGAACCGAGCGGCTCAACGGATCACCCTTTCGACTAGCGGTCTGAATACCAAAAACCTATAGGTCAAGTACCCCTTACGGAGAATCCGGCTCCGACAGGGCCTCGGTACGCGCTCTGTCGAGTCCCTACAGAAAGATGTAGGCACCGCGAGCCCCGGCGCGACATGATCGTGCCTGCTGCCCCAACCCCCGGGAGGACCTCCGTGCCCCATTCCATCGACGCGGCCTTCACCGCGCTGCCCTTGCGGGCGCTCGCCGACGCGGCGCTCGCGCGGGCCCGCGCGCTGGGCGCCGATCATGCCGATTTCCGCCTGGAACGCATCCGCAGCGCCTCCTGGCGGCTGCGTGACGCCAAGCCCTCCGGCGGGTCCGACACCACGGACCTCGGCTTCGCGGTCCGCGTGGTGCACGGGGGCAGCTGGGGGTTCGCCTCCGGTGTGGACCTGACCATGGACGCCGCCGCCAAGGTGGCCTCGCAGGCCGTGGCCATGGCGAAGCTCTCCGCCAAGGTGATCAAGGCGGCCGGATCGGACGAGCGGGTCGAGCTCGCCGACGAGCCGGTGCACGCCGACAAGACCTGGATCTCCGCCTACGACGTCAACCCCTTCGAGGTGCCGGACGCGGAGAAGGCCGCGCTGCTCGCCGACTTCAGCGCGCGCCTCCTGGCGGCCGACGGGGTGGCCCACGTGGACGCCTCGCTGCTCGCCGTCCACGAGAACAAGTTCTACGCCGACACCGCGGGCACCTCCACCACCCAGCAGCGGGTCCGCATCCACCCGCACCTCACCGCCGTCGCCGTGAACGCCGCCACCGGCGAGTTCGACTCGATGCGCACCATCGCCCCGCCGGCCGGGCGCGGCTGGGAGTACCTGACCGGCACCGGCTGGGACTGGAACGCCGAGCTGGAGGCGATCCCCGGGCTGCTCGCCGAGAAGATGCGGGCGCCGAGCGTCGAGGCCGGGCGCTACGACCTGGTCGTGGACCCCTCGAACCTGTGGCTCACCATCCACGAGTCCATCGGCCACGCCACCGAGCTGGACCGGGCGCTGGGCTACGAGGCGGCGTACGCCGGTACCTCCTTCGCCACCTTCGACCAGCTGGGCAAGCTCGCCTACGGCTCCCCGATCATGAACGTCACGGGCGACCGGACGGCCGAGCACGGACTGGCCACCATCGGGTACGACGACGAGGGCGTCGAGGCGCAGAGCTGGGACCTGGTCAAGGACGGCACCCTGGCCGGCTACCAGACGGACCGGCGGATCGCGAAGCTGACCGGGCTCGGCCGCTCCAACGGCTGTGCCTACGCCGACTCCCCCGGGCACGTGCCCGTCCAGCGCATGGCGAACGTCTCGCTCCAGCCGGATCCGGGCGGCCTCTCCACCGAGGACCTGATCGGCGGGGTGGAGCGCGGGATCTACGTGGTCGGCGACCGCTCCTGGTCCATCGACATGCAGCGCTACAACTTCCAGTTCACCGGGCAGCGCTTCTTCCGCATCGAGAACGGCAAGCTCACCGGTCAGCTCCGCGACGTCGCCTACCAGGCCACGACCACGGAGTTCTGGGGCTCGATGGAGAAGGTCGGCGGTCCGCAGACCTACGTCCTGGGCGGCGCCTTCAACTGCGGCAAGGCCCAGCCGGGCCAGGTCGCGGCGGTCTCGCACGGCTGCCCGTCCGCGCTGTTCCGCGACGTGAACATCTTGAACACCACGCAGGAGGCCGGACGATGACCTCGTCGAGTCGCACCACCAAGCCCCACGAGATCGTCGAGCGGGCGCTGGAGCTGTCCACCGCGGACGGCTGCGTCGTCATCGCCGACGAGCAGTCGAGCGCGAACCTGCGCTGGGCGGGCAACGCCCTGACCACCAACGGGGTCACCCGCGGCCGGACCCTCACGGTCATCGCCACCGTCGACGGCAAGGAGGGCACGGCCTCGGGGGTCGTCTCGCGCTCCGCCGTCACGGCCGCGGAGCTGGAGCCGCTGGTCCGGGCCGCCGAGGCGGCCGCCCGCGGCGCCGGACCGGCGGAGGACGCCCGGCCGCTGGTCACCGGCACCCCGTCCTCGCCGGACTTCGCCGACGCCCCGGCCGAGACCTCCTCGGCGGTGTTCGCGGACTTCGCCCCGGCCCTCGGCGAGGCCTTCGCCCGGGCCCGCGCGGGCGGCCGCGAGCTGTACGGGTTCGCCAACCACGAGCTGGTCTCCACGTACGTCGGCACCTCTACGGGGCTGCGCCTGCGCCACGACCAGCCCAACGGCACCCTGGAGCTCAACGCGAAGTCCCCGGACCGGCAGCGCTCGGCCTGGGCGGGCCGTGCGACGCGGGACTTCAAGGACGTGGATCCGACCGCCCTGGACGCGGAGCTGGCCGTACGGCTCGGCTGGGCGGAGCGGAAGATCGACCTGCCGGCCGGGCGGTACGAGACGCTGCTGCCGCCCACTGCGGTGGCCGACCTGCTGATCTACCAGATGTGGTCGGCGTCGGCCCGGGACGCGGTGGAGGGCCGGACCGTCTTCTCCAAGCCCGGCGGCGGCACCCGGATCGGCGAGCGGCTCTCCCCGCTGCCGCTGAACCTGCGCAGCGATCCGAACGCGCCGGGCCTGGAGTCCGCGCCGTTCGTGATCGCGCACAGCTCCGGCGACGACGCCTCCGTCTTCGACAACGGCCTGCCGGTCCCGGCGACCGACTGGATCACGGACGGCGAGCTGGCCCGGCTGACCACGACCCGCCACACCGCGGACCTGACCGGGCTGCCGGTCTCCCCCTCCTTCGGGAACCTGATCCTGGACGCCGGCGGGGAGAAGTCCCTGGAGGAGATGGTGGCCGCCACCGAGCGCGGGCTGCTGCTGACCTGCCTCTGGTACATCCGCGAGGTGGACCCGGCGACGCTGCTGCTCACCGGGCTGACCCGGGACGGCGTCTACCTGGTGGAGGGCGGCCAGGTCGTCGGCGAGGTCAACAACTTCCGGTTCAACGAGTCCCCCGTGGACCTGCTGTCGCGGGCCTCGGAGGCCGGCCGGTCCGAGAAGACCCTGCCGCGCGAATGGAACGACTGGTTCACCAGGACCTCGATGCCGGCGCTGCGCATCCCGGACTTCAACATGAGCTCGGTCAGCAAGGGCGTCTGATCAACGGAGTCTGATCAACGGCGTCTGATCAACAAAGCGTGAGAGGTGTCGGCCTTCCCCGCCTAGACTGGCGGGGAAACCCTCAGCTTTCTGTTTCACCTCGTTTCATCTCGTTCAAGGAGACCCAGAACCGTGACGGACATCGTCGACGAACTGAAGTGGCGCGGGCTCTTCGCCCAGTCCACCGACGAAGAAGCGCTGCGCAAGGCGTTCGCGGACGGTCCCGTCACGTTCTATTGCGGCTTCGACCCGACGGCGGCCTCGCTGCACGTGGGTCACCTGGTGCAGGTCCTCACCGTGCGCCGGCTCCAGCAGGCGGGCCACCGCCCGCTGGCGCTGGTCGGCGGGGCCACGGGTCAGATCGGTGACCCGCGGCCGACCGCCGAGCGCACCCTGAACGACCCGGAGACCGTCGCGAACTGGGTGACGCGCCTGCGTACCCAGATCGAGCCGTTCCTGTCCTTCGAGGGCGAGAACGCGGCGCTCATGGTGAACAACCTGGACTGGACGGCGGGCCTGTCCGCCATCGAGTTCCTCCGGGACATCGGCAAGCACTTCCGCGTGAACAAGATGCTGACGAAGGACTCGGTCGCCAAGCGGCTGGAGTCCGACCAGGGCATCAGCTACACGGAGTTCAGCTACCAGCTGCTCCAGGGCATGGACTTCCTGGAGCTGTACCGCCGGCACGGCTGCGTGCTCCAGCAGGGCGGGTCCGACCAGTGGGGGAACCTGACGGCCGGTCTCGACCTGATCCACCGGGTGGAGCCGGACGCGCACGTCCACGCCATCGCGACCCCGCTGATGGTCAAGGCGGACGGCACCAAGTTCGGCAAGTCCGAGAGCGGCGCCGTCTGGCTCGACCCGGAGATGACCACCCCGTACGCGTTCTACCAGTTCTGGCTGAACGTGGACGACCGGGACGTCTCCACCTACATGCGCATCCTGTCCTTCCAGACCCCCGAGGAGCTGGAGGCGCTGGAGGCGCAGACCGCCGAGCGGCCGCAGGCGCGCGCCGCCCAGCGGGCGCTGGCGGAGGAGCTGACCACGCTGGTGCACGGCGCGGACCAGTGCGCCGCCGTGATCGCGGCGTCCAAGGCGCTGTTCGGCCAGGGCGAGCTGGCGGACCTGGACGAGGCCACCCTGGCCGCGGCCCTGTCCGAGCTGCCGCACGCGAAGGTGGCGGAGCCGGGCCTGGTCGTCGACCTGCTGGCGGAGACGGGACTGGTGGCGAGCAAGTCGGCCGCCCGCCGGACCGTCAAGGAGGGCGGCGCCTACGTGAACAACGTGAAGGTCGCCTCCGAGGACGCGGTCCCCGCCAAGGAGGACCTGCTGCACGGGCGCTGGCTGGTGCTGCGCCGCGGCAAGAAGAACCTGGCGGCGGTCGAGGTCACCGGCTAGGCGCCGGCTCGGGAGCACGACGGAGGGGCCGGCCCGGACGCACTGCCCGGGCC
>NZ_JBHVYI010000106.1:0-27656 GCF_042880975.1 Streptomyces sp. NPDC058289 | reverse complement strand
TCCTCAAGGCCGCCGGCAAGCCCGAGGTCTCCGACGCCGGCCTCGGCGCCAAGTAGCACACGCTCTGCGGTGCGACGGCAGTCCTCCCGGACCGCCGTCGCACCGGCGTTCGCGCCACCGCCTTTCGGTGGAACTGCTGGACACCGTCGGCATTCCCGCACCTGACGGCGCTACGGCGGCACGGTCGTCGAGGACGGACCCACCGCGCAGCTGCTCGCCCGGCCTCCGTCTCGAAGGAGCTGCACCCGCGACCAGCCCGACCACCCCCGTACTCGACGAACTGGCCGAGGGCGCTCTCCGTCTGGCCAACTACCACACCATGCCGGTGTGTTCCCCGGCACGCGCCGCACTGCTCACGTGTCTCAACCCGCACCGCGTCGGGTACTCGACGGTCGCCAACTTCGACCCCGGTTTCCCCGGCTACGGCATGGAGGTCGGCGAGGACGTCCCCACCTTGGCCGAGCTCCTGCACGACGCGGGCTACGCCACCTACGCCGTCGGCAAGTGGCACCTGACCCGCGACTCGGCCTCCAACACCACCGACGACCGGCGCAACTGGCCCCTACAGAAGGGCTTCGACCAGTACTACGGCGTGCTGGAGGGCCTGACCAGTCTCTGTCACTCGCACCAACTAGTCCGTGACTACAGCCCGTTGGAAATCGACGAACTACCCGACGGCTACTACTACACCGACGACATCACCGACCAGTCCATCTCGATGGTGAAGTCGCTCCGCGCCCACGACCCCGACAAGCCGTTCTTCCTCTACGTGGCGCACAACGCCGTCCACGACCCCCTCCAGGCGAAGCCCGCGGACATCGCACGTCAGCGCGGGCGCTACGACGGCGGTCGAAGGCGGCGCCGAGGGCACGCGCAGCTACTTCAGCCGCTTCGTCCACCAGCCCGTACCGGACGACTGGAACGAGGACGTCGACCGGGACACCGAACTCATCGGCGGTCCGCAGAGCCTGGTGCACTACCCGCGCGGCTGGGGCATGGCTTCCCACACCCCCTTCCGGCTCTACAAGGGCCAGACCTACGCGGGCGGCGTGCGGGTGCCGTTCGTCATCTCCTGGCCCGAGGGCCTGCGCCGGACCGACGGCGATTCCGGGAAGCTACTACCGCGACGGCTGGAAGCTGGTCACCTCCACCGCCCCGGGGCACCGTACGACGACGGCGATGGGCGCTGTACGACCTGCGCACCGACCCGACCGAAACCCTGGACGTCGCCCGGGACCACCCGGAGGTGGTGAAGGAGCCGGTGGCCGCCTGGGAGTCGGCGGCCTGGCGCAACGGCGTCTTCCCCCTCGCCGACGGCAGCGGCGCACTCGCCCGGCGCAACCCCGCGGAGGAGCGCTTCCACCGCCCCCTCACCCTGCTGGCGGGCACGCCCGAGCTGGAGCGCTACCGCTCCTCCCGGCTCATCTCCTTCCGCTCCTTCGAACCGGCGGCCTGCGCTCGGTGACCTACACCCCCGGTCCGCAGGCGCCCTACGACCCGGCGCTCGTGGCCCGCGCGCTGCGGGAGGCGGCCGCGGCCTCGAGTGACGACGGCGGCCGGCGGGCGCTCAGGACGAGGGCCGCACGGTCCGCATCCGCCCGTAGGCGTACACGCACCCCGCGAGCGCGAGGTCCGACAGCAGCATGAAGCCGATCGAGTACGAGTCCTTCGCGCTGTAGATCGCGCCCATCACCAGCGGGGGCACGAAACCCCCGAGGCCGCCCATCGCTCCGACGATGCCCGTCACGCTGCCCACCTGCGGCTGTGGCGTGACCTGGGAGACCAGGGCGAAGACACTGCCGCTGGCTGTCCCGAGTCCGGCCGCCATCAGGAGCAGGGCGCACGTGCCGACGGGGTTCATCGCCGGGTCGAAGGCCTGGACGATCGCGAGGAGGGCCACCAGGCCCAGAGCCCCGGCCGTGACCTGCGCCGGGTGGATCCGGTCCGACAGCCAGCCGCCGATCGGCCGGAAGACCACCGTGACCAGGGCGAAGCCCGCCGCCTTGGTTCCGGCGTCGGTCGCGGACAGCCCGTACCAGGTCTTCAGGTACGTCGGCAGGTAGACCCCGAACGCGACGATCCCCCCGAAGCCGATCGCGTAGAGCGCGGCCAGCTCCCACGTCACCCGCAGGCGCCCCGCACCGCGCAGGCGCGAGGCGAGCGAGGCCGTCGGCACGGGCCGGTCGGGCCGGTCCCTGAGCAGCAGGGCAGCCAGGACGGCGTACCCGGCGAGCGCCAGGGCCACCACGAGGAAGGGCAGGTCGGGGTCGTGCTTGGCGATGCGCGGTGTGACGTACCCGGACAGTGCGACACCGCCCATGCCCATCCCGAAGACCCCCAGTGCGAAGCCCCGCCGGGCGGGCGGGAACCAGGAGTTGACCAGCGGGATGCCGATCGCGAACGTCGTGCCGCCCAGGCCCAGCAGGAAGCCGACCACGAGCGTCAGACCGTAGCTCTCGCGTGCCGGGATCAGCAGCAGCACGGGCACGATGGTGAGTGCGGACACCACCGGGAACATCAGCCTCGCGCCGTAGCGGTCGGTCAGCGCGCCCACCGGGATCCGCCCCAGCGACCCGACCAGCACCGGCACCGCGACGAGCAGCGACTGCTGGAACGAGGAGAGGTGGAGCCGGTCCTTGTAGTCGCCGGCCAGCGGCGCGATCAGGTCCCACGCCCAGAAGGTGAGCGTGAACCCGAGCGTCGCCAGGGCCAGATTTCGGTACCCGGCGGACGAGGGCCGCGACGTCGACGTGGTGTCCATCCCGTCAGTCAAGACGCCCTGGACCGTCAGGTCACGTAGGACTGCGCCAAAAGGACCACGGACGCCGGCCCCGGCACCCTCTCCGCCCGACCGAACGTTCCGCCGCGCCGCTCCGGCCATTCCGGCCCACTATCCGGCCACTCCGGCCCACTATGTGGTCAACCTCTTGGGCGGATGACCCGCCTCTGCCAGGATTCCTATCAACCAGATGGGAAAACCGGGGAGTTGTGAGGTGGCCGTGCGAACACCGCACCATGCGCGCCCTCTGCTGCCCTCCCTTACCGCCCGTCGGTACATCGACCTGGTCCGGACGTCCAGCGCCATCTGTCAGCCTGCCTGACGTCATCCCGTAGGGCCCGGCTCCACGCGCAGTGCACCGTCGTGCGCCGCGCCTTCCCGCTCTTCGTCGGCCGGACGGCCCTCCGGCGGACCTCACCGCCGCGCGCCACCTTCGCACGCGGCGCGCGATGTACGGCGGCTCGACGTCCACCCCGTGGTATCCCCGACACCTTCCCCCTTCTCGGCCTGCCACGGCGTTCCTCCACCGGCGGCCGCGAGCGGGTGCCGTGCGTGTCGACGACGTCGTGGCGCCCGTCTCCCCGCCTTCCCGAACACCCACCCCGTGAAGGGACCACTCCGTGTCTGCCGCAAGACCGCTCATCACCCTGCGCGCCATCGCCGTAACAGCGGCGCTTCCTCTCGTGCTCACGGCCTGCGGCTACCGTGTCGAGGTCAAGAAGGAGGACGGCAAGACGAACCTCGCCGCCGATGCCGGCAAGAAGCTGTCGGCCTCCGAGGTCCGCATCGGCTACTTCCCGAACCTCACGCACGCCACCGCGCTGGTCGGTCTCCAGGAAGGCCTGATCGCCGCGGAGTTGAACGGCACCACGATCAAGTCTCAGTCCTTCAACGCCGGTCCGTCCGAGATCGAAGCCCTCAACAGCGGCTCTCTCGACATCGGCTTCATCGGCCCCTCCCCCTCGATCAACGGCTATGTGAAGTCCAAGGGTTCCAACCTGCGGATCATCTCCGGCTCCGCCTCGGGCGGCGTCAAGCTGGTCGTGAACCGAAACAAGATCAAGAGCCTGGACGACCTCAAGGGCAAGAAGATCGCCACCCCGCAGAAGGGGAACACCCAGGACGTCGCGTTCCTCAACTGGATCTCGGAAAAGGGCTGGAAGGTCGACCCGGAGTCCGGCAAGGGCGACGTCTCCGTCGTCCGCACGGACAACAAGGTCACCCCGGACGCCTTCAAGTCGGGCTCCATCGACGGCGCCTGGGTGCCCGAGCCCACCGCCTCCAAGCTGGTCGCCGACGGCGGCGAGGTCCTTCTCGACGAGGGCTCCCTCTGGCCGGAGAACAAGTTCGTGATCACGAACATCGTCGTGTCGCAGAAGTTCCTCACCGAGCACCCGGACGTGGTCGAGGCCGTTCTGCGCGGCACGGTGAAGACGAACAGGTGGATCCACTCCCACCAGGACGCGGCGATGGCCTCCGCGAACGCCAAGCTCGCGGCGGACACCGGCAAGCCCCTCGACCCGGAGGTCATCCACCCGGCGTGGCCGAGCTTCATGGTCACCGACGACCCGCTGGCCGCGACGCTGAAGAAGCAGGCCGACCAGGCGGTCAAGGCCAAGCTCATCGAGCAGCCCGACCTGAACGGCATCTACGACCTGCGGCTTCTGAACAAGGTGCTCAAGGCGGCGGGCAAGCCCGAGGTCTCCGACGCCGGTCTCGGCGCCAAGTAGCTCAGTGGCTCGCCCTGGACGCACACACCCGTGATGTGCTCCACGGCGGGCTCACTTCTCGAGGCGGGCCATGTCGGGTGCCCGCGCACCGGCAGCCTCGAGCGCGTATCGAAGTACACCGACGACCGCCGCTTCCGCGAGGCGGCGTACACCTCGAAATCGCGGGGCGACCTGCACCTCCACAACGACACCGCCGTGACACCGTTCGGCGCCGAACCCGCCTACGTGGCCGGACGGCGCGATGGTCCATCACATCCTGAGTGAGGAGTACCCCCGCGAACTGCCCCTGCTCCGTAAGCCGTTCGCCTTCGACCGGCGCATCCTCCACGGCCGCACCGCCTCCGAGGATCACGAGCCCCTCGACCGCCGGCGCTGCCTGATCCGAGCCATGCCCGCAGAGAGCCCGACCCGTCGGCGAATCCCCGGCGCCTCATCGGCATGACCGCCCCGCCGGCACCTTCTCGCCCGGCCGTGAAGAACCACCGCGACGCCTCTTGCATGTTCTATGCCATACCCCATAAGTTACCGAAAGGTAGCCCGCTCGGTGGGCTGCATCGTCGTGGCGAAGGTGGTGGAGCGGGTGAGTCCGCGCAGGAGTGACAGCCGCGACCGGATGGTCCTCAGCACTGTTGCCCTCCTGCCCGAGTACGGTGCGAGCGGGACCAGCATCGACCGAGTCCTCGCCCACAGCGGAGCCCCTCGCGGCTCGGTGTACCACCACTTCCCCGGCGGGCGCACTCAGCTCATCGACGAGGCGGTGACGCTGGCCGGGGACTTCATCTCGGGTCTGATCGACACCAAGATGCAAGCCGACGATCCGGTGGATGCCATCGACGCGTTCTTCGTGCTGTGGCGCGACCGGCTCGTGAAGAGCGACTTCCGGGCCGGCTGCCCGATCGTGGCGGTGGCCGTGGAGACCAACGACGAGGCCCCACAGCTTGCCCGCTCCGCCGCCGCGGTCTTCGCCCGCTGGCAGGAGGCCTTCGCGGCCCTGTTCGTCCGGCACGGCCTGACCGAGGAACGCAGCCGGAGGCTGGGTTCCTTCGTCATCGCCGCGGTCGAAGGCGCGGTGATCATGTGCCGGGCCGAACGGAGTGCCGCTCCGCTCGAGGCGGCCGCCGCCGAGATCCACGACCTGCTCGTGTTCGCCCTGCGCGACCGCCGCGAGGCCTGACCCCGACCCTGCGACCGGAGCCCACATCCCTTCACCTGCATCGTCCGAAGGAGTCGCCATGCCCTCGCTCGACCGTCAGGACAACCTATTCGTCCTCGACCTCGGAGACGGAGAGAACCGCTTCCACCCCGACTGGCTCACCGCAGTCAGTGCCGCGCTCCTCGAGGTGGAGAAGGCGGAAGGCCCCCGCGCCCTGGTCACCACTGCCACCGGCAAGTTCTACTCCAACGGGCTGGACCTGGACTGGCTCTTCGCCCATGCCGACCGGCACCAGGACTACGTCATCTCCGTCCATGAACTCTTCGCCCGGATGCTGTCGCTTCCGGTCATCACCGTGGCCGCACTACAGGGGCACACCTTCGCCGCCGGGGCGATGCTCTCCCTCGCCCACGACTTCCGCGTCATGCGCACCGATCGCGGCTACTGGTGCCTGCCCGAAGCGGACATCAACATCCCCTTCACCCCCGGCATGACCGCCCTCGTCCAGTCCCGGCTGGCGCCGCAGACCGCGCACGAGGCCATGCTCACCGCACGCCGCTACGGCGGCGCCGACGCCCATGCCGCCGGCATCGTCGACCAGGCGGTCCCTGAGGATGCCGTGCTCTCCGCAGCCGTCGAACTCGCCCGGGCGCAGATGTCCAAGGCCGGCGGCACCCTGGGCGCCATCAAGGCCCGCATGTACACCTCGGCACTGGCCACCTTGCGCGACACCGCCAACCCGCTCGGCTGACCAGTACCTCACCGCCCCCACCGACCACACCGCCCCGCACCCCTGCGCATCACGATCCAGACCGACGGCCGCCGCTTCACCAAGATCCGCGCCGCTCGCAACCCACGACACGAACCCGTCGCCGCCTCGATCCGGCACCTGCTTCCCGGCGAACACCCCTGCCCCAGGGGCGGCACGAGCACCTCATCCAAGGAGAACGACCGTGACCACCACCGACCTCACTGCCCTGTCGAGCCTGTCCGGCCTGGAACTGATGCGCTGGGTCCAGACCGAACGCCCGGCCGACATCCCCTCCATCGGCCGACTGCTCGGCATGCGCTTCGACGAGGTCGAGCACGGCCGCATCGTCGTCTCCCTCGACACCCGCCCCGACTTCGCCAACCCCCTCGGCACGGTCCACGGAGGGATCGCCGCCACCCTCCTCGACTCCGCCATGGGCTGCGCCGTCCACACCACCCTCCCGGCCGGCACCGGCTACACGACCCTCGAGCTCAAGGTCAACTACATCCGGGCCGCCCGCACCGACGGTCAGGTACTCACCGCCGAGGGCAAGGTCATCCACGCCGGCCGCCGCACCGCCACGGCCGAGGGGAAGGTGACCGACGACCAGGGCAAACTGATCGCCCACGCCACCACCACGTGCATGATCTTTTGAGTGCCCGGGCAATCGCGCGTTGGCCGTCGGCTGTTGGCATACGAGCTCAGGGCGGCCTGCTCGGGGCGGCCCGCTCAGGCCGCGCCGACGGGGCGGCCTGAAGGACGCGGTGCGGCCTCGACCTCGGCCTCGACCTCGGCCTCGACCTCGGCGGCGGTGTAGGAGGAGGCGAAGGTGAACGCGCGCGGGGACGGCCCGTGCGCCTGTAGCTCCGCCAGCCGCTCCAAGGCCTCACCGATGGTCGGGAGGTGACCGGCGGGGACCCACCAGAGCACCAGGTGCGCCTCGACGTGCCGTTCGAACCATTCGCGGCGTCGCCGCATCATCTCCAGGTGCCCGCTGCGGTAGGCGAAGTCCCACAGGGCCTCCTGGGTCTCCCACACGGAGAGGTTGACGATGAGGTCCTCGCCCGCCGGGCGCAGCCCGGTGGCGTCGGCCGCCCCCTCTTCCACGAGCCGCCACACGAAGCCCGGCGCGCCGTCGGCGGTGGCGTTGACCGGATCGAGCATCTCCACGAAGGGCGCCACGCGCGGGTCGTCGAGGGGGTACAGGAGCGTGGAGACGTTGAGTTGGGCCAGGTGGGCGGCGTGCGCGGATGCGGTCATGGACTCATCCCAACACGGCCCGCTTTTCTATGTCAACCGTCATTGTCTTTAGAAGGCTCGATCACGACGCAACACTCCCCCGGCCGGGCGTCCATACGAGCGCGGACGGGACCGCCCGCACCGAGCAGCCCCTCCAGCAGAGCGAGGTTCATGCCGCATACGAGCGGCGGGAAGCGTTCGGCGACGGCGTGAAAGGGGCAGTTGCGCATCCGGACGACGGGCTCCGCCGCCCCCTCGGAGCCTTCCGCGGCCGGGAGAGCGTCGACACCTTCCAGGTGGGGTTCGTAGCCGCGGGCGGCCAGCACCTCCAGGGCCTCTTCGAGGCTGCCGCACGGCCCCGCCGAGCCGCGCAGGGCCTCACCCCGCCGGCGCGCGGCCGTGCAGAGCCCGGCATCCAGCCCGGCCTCCTCGGCAGCCTCGGCGAGCAGCTCGGCGGCCGTGCGGTAGTCGCGGGCGGGCAGCGACACCGACCGCTCGGCCCGCGCCCGCGTGTACACCTTGGCGGGACGACCCGCTCCGGGTCCCGAACGGCCCGTCAGCCGGCGGCTACCGCTCTCCAGCAGCCCGGCCCCGGTCAGCTTGTCCAGATGGTGCGCAGCGAGCGTGCGCGCCACCCCGACCGCCTCGGCAGCCTCGTTGCGTCCGACTTCACGGCCCTGCGCCGCCACGTACTCGTACAGGCGGCGCCGCACCGGATCCTGCAGAACCGCGATCGCATCGATGTCGTTCACCTGGCCAGTCTACGAACAACCCAGGTTGGAGATAGAAGGGCACGACCCGCCGCCGACCTCCCGCGTCCGGCCTCGGGCGACTCGCCCGAAGTCCCCACCATCGGGTCCTCATGCACAGGGTTCGCTACGGGTCACGCCGGCGGCTCGGCCCGCCGCAAGGACCGGACCGCCGGGACCGAGAGCAGCACCGCGAAGGTCACCACCGCGACCAGGGCGGACACGTACAGCAGCGTGCGCGCGCCGATGAGTTCGGCGACAGGGCCTGCCAGGGCCTGGCCGACGGGGAAGGCGATGAGGGACCCGGCGACGTCGTAGGCGTAGACCCGGTTCAGTACCGCCGCGGGGACCTGGGACTGGACGCTCATGGCCCACATGACGCTCCAGAACGCCCAGGCGGCGCCGCCCACCACGAAGCACGCGCACGTCCACCACAGCGGAAGGCCCAGGGCGTTGGGCAGGGGAAGGGCGACCCAGGCGAACATCGCGACCGCTCCGGCGACCAGCGGCCGCTTCGGGCGGAAGCGCATGCCGATCACACCGCCCCGGACGTTGCCCGCCCCGAACGCCGTCCAGACCAGGCCGAGGCCGGTGGCCCCGTGCTCGTTCGCGACCAGGAGCGTGGTGAGGGGGCGCAGGGGGCCGAAGGTCGTGATGCCGTTGACGGCCCGGGCCAGGATGACCACCCACAGCCCGGTACGGGAGCGGAACTCGTGCCAGCCTTCGAGGAGGTTGCGCAGGTCCTTCGCCACCTGGGGGACGATGCTGGCGACGCCGGGCTGGAACGTGGCGGAGGCGGTACCGCTTGCCGCCGCGAGGAGGAGCAGCAGCCAGAGCGGGGCGTGCCCGGTGCCGAACGCGGTCGCGGCGGCGATCCGCACAAATGGACTCCATGATGTCCCGCCGGATCCCTGACGTGCCCCGATCGAGCTTGTCGAGGCGGATGGGAATGCTCCGCGATATCTCCTGGGAATGTCCTCCCGTGCGGTATGGGAGCTCGCCCCTCCGGCACCGTTCGCGGAATTCCGGAAAGGTCGTGAATCCAAATTGACCGGATGTCCACCATCCATCCCTTTGTGCCGTGCGACCGGGAAACGCCGGGCAGCGGGGCCCGTCCCTACGCAAGGCACTGCTGTCCCTCGGTGACATCCGCCCAGCACGCAGACCTCCGCCGTTCGCCCTCAGCCGCGGTACGCCTCCAGCAGCCGCCGCAAAGGACAGACCCATCGGGTTTGTCGCCGATCAAGCGGGAACCAGGTCTTCTTGCCGTCAGCAGCGACGGGTCTGGTACGGCACGGGGACGGGTACCGGTTCGGGCCGTGTCGGGCACCTGGTCAAGGTGACGAGGAAGGTCAGCCCGATTCCGCCTGCCACTACGAAGAGAGCAGTGCGGATCCCGTTGGCGGTGGCGGTTCGAAGCTGTTCACCGGAGAGGCCATCGAGGCCCGCTGTCGCTACCAGGACGAGGACGGCGAGGCCGACGGCTGCGCCCGCGCCCGAGCCCGTGGAGGCAATGCCGGAGGCGATGCCTTGCTGTCGGTCGGAGATCCCGGTGGCGGCGGCGATGAACATGGCGGTGAAGACCACGCCGTCGCCGATGCCGAGCGCCACCAGACCGGGGACGAGGTCGATGTATCTGCCGTTCGGCGAGATCGCGAGGCCGAGAGCGACCGCACCGACCGCACCGACGGCGAGAGCGGCGGCCAACGTGCCCCTGAGACCGAATCGCGTCACGAGCTGGCCCGCGGTTGTCGAACCGGCCACCACCACCGCCGTGGGGATGAGGAAGCCGACGCCGGTCTGCAAAGGGTCGTAGCCCAGAACCTCCTGGAAGTAGACGGACAGGAAATAGAGCACGGAGCCGAAGGTCGCCATGAACATGAAGGCGATGACGACGCCGGTGATCAAGTTGGGGTTGGAGAGCAGCACGGGCGGCATGAGCGGATCGGAGCTGCGCCGCTCGATGACGGCGAAGGCTGCGATCAGCAGGAGGCCCGCTGCTGCGCTCATCAGGATGCCCGGCGAAGACCAGCCCGATCCGGGGCCCTGCACGAGGGCGAACACGATGAGCGTGACACCGAGAGAGATGCTGAGCGCACCGGGCAGATCGAACGTTCGGCCCTTCTCACGTTCACCGTCCCTGGGTACCACTACGAAAGCGAGCAGCAGCGCGGGGCCGGCCAAGACGACGTTGACGAAGAAGACCGCTTCCCAGCCGAACACCTGCGTCAGGAGGCCGCCGAGCAGCACGCCGATGACGAGTCCTGCCGCACCCGACCCTCCCCAGATGCCCAATGCGCGGTTGCGGGAACGGCCTTCGGCGAAGCTGGTGTTGATGAGCGCCAGGGTGGTGGGGAAGACAAGGGCTCCGCCGAGACCTTGGAATGCGCGGGAAGCGAGGAGTACTCCGGGGCCGGTCGCGAGTCCTCCCACACACGCCGCTCCGGCATAGAGCGCGAGGCCGGTGGCCAGGATTCGGCGTCGACCGAGCAGGTCTGCGGCACGCCCGCCGAACAGGAGGAAGCCGGCCGAGGCCACCGCGTAGGCGCTGATGACCGACTGGAGCGTTTGCGCAGAGTAGCCGAGGTCGCGTGCGATGTCGGGAAGTGCCACGACCACGATGTACTGGTCGAGCGACACGATGAGCATCGCGAAGGACAGGAGCGCCAGCACCGCCGTCTCACGGTTCCGACCAAGGCCGCCAGGCGCAGACGACGTCCCTACGGGTCCCACGGCGGTACTCCTGATGATCGGTCGAGTCTCCGCTTACGGACTGCCGGGAAAGCCGGTCGGACTCGGGGCAGGCAGAGGTGCCTTGCCGAGAAGGACGGCTGACGACACCCTATCCAGCGCACCCCTCGCCATCCCGTCAACGACCCACGCATACGGCGCTCCCGCGCCCAATGTGGTCCAACCGGATGACCCGCACGCCATGCACTACGTAATCGTTTCCGCTTCGGGGTGGACGGGACCGCTTTGGGTTCGGATCCGAACCGGACACCACTGGGGGGTCAGCGCGTAGAAGTCGTCGGGGATCCGCAGGCTCAGGCTGCCTGCACGCCTGAGCAGTACCGGCAGTCACCTTGGAGGCGTGGGCGTGATCTGTCGGGTGGCGGAGCGCAGTGCGACGGCCATCACCACTTCGAATACGCCGAGCAGGACGAGCCACAGTCCCAGCAGCCGTGTCAGGGCGACCGCGGAGTCCACCGGGAAGCACAGCACCACGATTCCGGCGACGGCGCCGAGGGCGCCCAGGGCGAAGAGCAGGCCGCGGTGCACGAGCGCGCGGTCGGCGATCGCGACGTACGCCGTGAGTACGCCGGTCAGCAGCCAGAACACTCCGACGATCAGGGACAGCGCGCCGATCGTCTGCATCGGGTGCCGCAGTACCAGGACACCGGCCAGGAATGCCAGCATGGAGATCAGGATTCCCGCCAGTCTGCTGCCGCCCCCGTCGTCGCTGTGTGAGAAGGCGGTGACGAAACGGAAGCCGCCGGCCACCAGGAGCTGGAGACCGATGATCACAGCCAGGATGTGCAGCGTCTCGTCGGGCCAGACGAGTACCAGGATGCCCGGAATCAGGGTCGCGAGGGCGAAACCGAGTGCCCAGTGCCACGAGCCTCCCAGCTGTCTGAGGACGTCCTCGGCATCGCTCTGCCTGCGCTGCGGCGCCGCGTCGGGGGTTACGGTCATCACGCCTCCCGAGCCGATCGAAGGACCCTGCCGAGGCCCTTCTGAGCCATCGGACATGCCTTGTTCGCCTAGCAGGCCCCATTTTAGGCGGGTGGGACGCGGCTCGCCGCTCCGGACGTGTCCTCGACAGCTTGCAGGAACGAACAACGGCAGCACTTCGTGCAGGCCGTGCGCGTAGAAATCCTGGAGCTGGTGCCTGCGCCGGCCACGACCGAGCTGTTCCAGGACGTCGCATTCGGCGCGGTCGGGGGTCTCCTTCCAGGTGCAGTGGGAGGACAGGTCTCTCCTGCGTGGCGATCATCTGAGGAGGTCGCGAGAATGGGAGTCCCCGGATGCGGCTCGGAGCGGTCTGAGGCGGCACGCCACTGCCGGAGAGAGCCGGAGAGAGGTGATGGTCCGGCTTGCGACGCCCTCGCATGAGGGCCGCGCGGAACAGCGCGGGATTCTCGCCCGCGGAACAGGTAGCAGTGGGAACACAGGTGATGGCACATGTGTCGATGGCTCGCCTACTCGGGGACCCCCATGCTGCTCGACACCATCCTGTACAAACCGGCGCACTCGCTGATCGACCAGAGCCTGCACTCCAAGCTGGGCGTCGAGACGACGAACGGCGACGGATTCGGTGTCGGCTGGTACACCGAGGACAACGACACGCCGGCACTGCTCAGGGACGTCGGTCCCGCCTGGAACAACCGCAACCTGCGGGAGATGGCCGACCACGTCCGCTCCCCGTTGTTCTTCGCCCACATCCGGGCGTCGACCGGCACCGCGGTCCAGCAGTCGAACTGTCATCCGTTCAGGCAAGGCCGCTGGATGTTCATGCACAACGGCGCCATCACCGGCTTCCACCTCATGCGCCGGGACCTGACCCTGCTCGTCGATCCGGCCCTGTACGCCGACATCGAGGGAACCACCGACTCCGAGGTGATGTTCTTCCTGGCGCTCACCTTCGGCCTGGAGCAGGACCCGCCGACCGCCGTTGCCAAGATGGCGGGAGTGGTGGAGCGGGCCGGCCGCGACCACGGCGTGGAGTTCCCCCTCCAGATGACGCTCGCCATCACCGACGGCGAGCGCGTGTGGGCCTTCCGTTACTCCAGCGCGCACGATTCCCGGTCGCTCTTCTACAGCAGCCGGGTGGACGCGCTGCGCCGGCTGCACCCCGATGTGGCGTTCCTGCGGGACATCTCGGAGGAGACCCGTCTGATCGTGTCCGAGCCCCTCGGCGACCTGCCCGGCGCTTGGAACGCGGTACCGGAGAGCAGCTACGGCGTCGTGCAGCCCGGCGCGGACGAGATGTATCCCTTCACGCCGGTACCGGCATGAAGCGGCAGGTCCGTCCGCTCCGATTCGATTACGCTGCTGGGGCTGTCACACACGTGAACGAAGGACGCACATGGCTCGCCCCTACCGCCCCGGACCGAAGCAGTTCGTCTTCGCTGTCGGTGACGGCAACGACCAACAGGTCTCCGTGGGCGATCCCCAGGAGGCCTACGTAGCGTTCTCCGCGTTCTTCCGTGGTCGAGTTTCTGACACCTACACCATCGTTGACGAACCGTCGGGGCAGAGTCTGGTACTCATGCCCGGGCAGGGTGTGATCTCCCGGATCAAGGATGCGGACCAGCCTCGGTCGGAGTACCTCCAGGTCGACAGGGGCAATCGCTACCTTCCGAGCGCGATGCTGTTCTTCGAGAACGGATATGCCGGCCTCGACCGCTTCGGCCAGTGGTTCTCCGACCTCGCCGACCTCGACGCGTCACCGGAGACTCGCGGTACCGCCCGCGCCGCCACGATCACGACGGAGGCAGCGGCGATCGAGGAAGTCGCTCGGATCTGGGCGGATTCGGGCTGCGTGGACCCGAGCGACCAGTACTACGTCTTCTTCGACTCGCACGGTGTCGAGGAGGACCGAGCCGAACGAGCCCTACTCCTCAAGCTGATCGAGTTCCTCGGCATCGAACGAGTCGTCGCCCCGGAGGGGTCCGCCGGGGGCGAAGTCTGGGTGCGCACCGACCCACGCCTCGACGTCGAATGCGCACGGTGGTCGTGAACAGCTGGTGCGGGGTGGGGGCTGCAACACCGCCGCGATGCCGGCCGGTGCCGTTCCGGGGAAGACTGAGTCCATGAGAGACATCGTTTTCACGCGCCGGAGCGGCTGGATCCCGAACGTGATCCGCGAGGACGGTGAGCTGAAGCTGACGCTCGGTGCCGGGGCCGACGCCAACCACGATCCCCGCACGTTCACGTTCCCGATCAGCGAAGCCCATCTCGCGGTGATCCGTGAGGACCTGTCCAGACACCTGCTGCTGTGGAGTGCGATCCTTCCGCTGTGCGACGCCGCCGGAACCCGGGGCCGGCTCGACGAGAACGCCGCCGTCGCGCTCCTGGACCCGATCCTCCTCGCCGCGCCCGCGGACGTCGACGCGCTCTTCCAGCGCATCCGGTGGGACAGGAGCCGGCTCATCGCCCACGGGGCCGACACCGGTCTGCTTGAACGCGGTCAGGTGTGCGCGGCGATGCGCGCGGCGACAGAGACGTCGAACGGGAAACGGGCTCAGGAATACCACGCGGACCGCCGTCGCGCCGAGCGCGGAACCGTACTCGGTCCGCTCGACGCCGCGATTCTGAGGTACACGGGCCGGTATCTGCACGGCGCGACGGTTCCGAAGCGGATACCCGATGCCGTCGCCCCCGCGCTGCTGCCCGAGGTCATGCGGGTGATCGCCACTGCGGAGCAGGCGTGCGCCGGGATGCGGATCGGCCGCGATCCGCGACGGGGAAAACGCGCCACGGACAAGCGCGACTGGAATCGGATGGAGACGACGGTCGAAGCGGCCGTGCGCCGTGCACACCCTGAGCTCGTCGATGACGCGGTGCGCACCGTGAGCTTCCTGATGTGCTCGGAGGCCGCGGACCGCTCCAGGAGCACCCCCATGGAGGACGACGAGGAGGCTGCCGGCCACCGCGCCGACTCGGGCGGGAGCGCGAGGAAGACGGCCCTGTCGTTCACCGACGACAAGGGCGTCGAGAAGAAGTGGCTACGGGACGGTCCCCGCACTGCCGCCGCGGAGTTCTGGGAGTTCGTCGGCGATCGCTCTGCCGCGGACAACGAGGTGTTCACCATCGAGGACGAGGAGATGGGCGAAGGAATCCAGCTCCACTTCTACGCGGACTCCATCGCCCGGATCACGACGCTGCGCGAGGGTGAAGGCAGGTCGGATCCGGAGTACCGGGTCGAGTACAGCCTGGTCGACGGGATCGGCGGGTACCGGAACCTGGTGAGCACCTTCGTCCGCGGCGGCTGCGCCGCACTCGAACAGCACGGTCCCTGGATGTCGGATGTCGCCGAGTTCGAGCGCGCACGTCGGCGGCGCAACGCCCGGAAGTTCCAGCGGGAGCCCGCGCACTGAGCGTTGTCCACCCTCATGTTGATGCGAGGTGAAGGACGCGGACCGCCGTCACCACGTCGTTCATTCGGCGGGCACGGCATACGAGCGGTGGGCAACCGTGCCCGTCAGGCGTCGGCGAGGAGCGGGTCGTACGGCGTACCTGCGCGGCGGCCGGCCATGAAGGAGACGAAGTCGCCGACGAAGGCGCTTTTGCCGTAGGCGCCGCCGGTGGTGGTGAGGTCGCGGTGGAAGGCGGTACGGAAGAGGGTTCGGTACTCGTCCGCGTCGATGCTCCCGTTGCGGTCCTTGTCGGTGGCGTCGAAGAGGACCTCGGCAACGCGGATGAGCGCGGGTCCGGCGAGGGAGGGGACAGCGGTCGCGTACTCTTCGGCGCTGACGCGGCCGTCGCCGTCCGTGTCGAGGGCGGCCTGGAGTTCGCGCCACCAGGCGGCGAAGGCATCGTAGAGCCGGGTCTCCTCGGGTTCGTCCAGGTCGAGTCGGGTGGAGAGTTCGCGGGCCATGGCAGCGAGGTCGGGCCAGTCGAGGTGGCCGTCGCCCGTCTGGTCCAGCACCCGGTGGAAGAACTCCTCCGCCGAGCGTCGGTTCTCGTCCGTTCCCCTCGGGGGTGCCGGTTCGAAGTCGGCGTCGCCGCTGAGTGGTGTGAGGAGGCGGAGCAGGGCCGATGCCCGCTTCATGCGGGCGCGCAGGGCGGTTACGGTGCGGGCGCGGGGGTCGTCGCTGTCGGGCGAGAGCGAGAGGGCTTCGATGATGCTCTCGGCGTTGATCCAGCCCTCGGGCAGGAATCGGGTGAGCCCGGTGGCGAGGTAGGCGCCCTGCATGAGGGTCGCGGCGCCCGGCATCTCCGGCAGGCCGGCCCGGCGCCGGTAGGGCTCGGGGAGCGAGGCGACGGTGATCGCGCCCAGGAGCGGACCGACCACGGCGCGGCCGGCCGCCCACAGCGTCGGCGCGCCGTCGAGCAGCGCGGGAGCGGGCAGGTGGTCGAAGAGCCGGTAGAGGATGACGCGGACCGCCTCGGTGTTCTCCAGCTCGTTCTCGACGACACGGTCGAAGTACCGCCAGAAGTCGTTCAGTTCCTCGGGGAGTTCCGCGGCGTCGCCGTCGAGCGCCGCGAGGAACGTGCGGTACTCGGCGTACATCCGCTCCATCGTGTCCTGGTCGAGCGGCTGGCCGCTCAGCCGGCACATGGTGACGGCGCTCTCGAAGAGGGTGGCGACCACCCAGGCGCGGGTCGCGCGGTCCATCGCGTCGTAGGACCGGCCGCGGGAGTCGGACCCGCTCATGCGGGCGTGCAGCCGGTTGAGCCGGGCGGCCTCGCGTTCGCGTAACGCCGGGTCGGTGCCGAACATGCGCCGCATGCTGAGGAAGGTGTTGCGCAGTCGGCGCCAGGGGTGGGTGACGAAGGTGGAGTTGTCGGCGAGGGCGGCGCCGATCTGCGGGTGAGCTGCCTCCAGGACGGTGGCGCGGATGATGGCCAGGGCCCACCGCGGGTCGTCGAAGAAGCCGCTGAACTGCGAATTCGGCCCGAACAGGGTTGCCTCGTCGGCCGTTCCCGTGGTTTCGGTGGTCATGATGGGTCTCCGTTCGTCCGGACGGGCACGCCGCCGAAGCGGCGGTCGCGGTGCCGGTAGGTGTGCAGGCAGGCCAGGAAGTCGGGGGCCCGGAAGTCCGGCCACAGCACCTCGGGGAAGACCCACTCGGCGTAGGCGACCTGCCAGAGCATGAAGTTGGAGATGCGCTGCTCACCGGAGGTACGGACGACCAGATCCACATCGGGGGTGTCGGGGAAGGGCAGGTGGTCCGCGAAGAGCCGCTCGGTCACCTCGTCGGCGGGCGTCCCGCTGAGGATCAGCGACCTCGCGGCCTCGACGATGTCCCGGCGCCCCCCGTGGTCGAAGGCGACGGTCAGTGTCATCCCCCGGTTCTCGGCGGTCAGTAGCGCCACGTCCTCGAAGTCCTGGGCCAGCGCACGGGGGATCCGCGGGTCGCTGACCCCGAGGAAACGGCAGCGGATACCGCGCGCGAGCAACAGCGGCGCATGCTTGCGCACGACCCGCCGCACCAGACGCATCAGGAATTCGACCTCGGTGCCGGGGCGGTTCCAGTTCTCCGTGGAGAACGCGTACAGGCTGAGCCACTCGACGCCGGCGGCCCGAGCCGCCTCGATGACATCGATGACCGCGGCCTCCGCCGCCCGGTGACCTGCCGTACGGGGAAGCGAACGCCGTTGCGCCCAACGCCCGTTGCCGTCCATCACGCAGGCCACGTGCCGCGGCCCCGCACGCAACGCCCGTTGCTCCACGCCCACCCCGCCTCGACCGATCCCCACCAGCGCATTCCGCACCCGGAGTCTGGCACGGCGAAAGGGCCGTGATCGGCCGAACGAGTGGCCATCACCTTTGACTCGTACGTTCGGTTCCATCCGAGTGGTGAAGCAGCGAACTCGCGCACGGGTCTTTCGCGGAAGCGCATCCGCGCTCAGTCGGGCCAGGTGTTCGGCGACGGCCTTTCAGGCCGTTCCGGGTCCGCCGGCTTGGAAGGCTTCTCCTTCCCCCTCGCTGATGCGGGCAGGAGAAGGGAGAACCAGACGGCTTTGCCTTCGGCCGTGGGCAGGGTGCCCCAGGCCTCGGCGAGGGAGTCGACCAAGAGCAGTCCCCGTCCGGATTCGGCGTCGTGCGAGGCGAACCGTGCCTGCGGGAGTACGGGGGTTCCGTCGCACACTTCGACGCTGAGTTCGCGCCCCGCCTGCCTGACTCTCAGCCTTACCGGGCCGCAGCTGTGGTTCACCGCGTTGGAGAGGAGTTCCGACGCGAGCAGGCACGCGGTGTCGCACAGCTGGTCGTCGCCCCTCCCCCACACCCCGAGGGTGGAGCGCAGGAAACGGCGGCCTGCGCCGACGCTGCTGGGCTGGGCGGGCAGCACCACGCTCTGCGAGGTCACCGGTGAATCGGGGATGTGGACGAGGAGCAGGGTGACGTCGTCCGCGTAGTCGTCGGCGTCGGGGAGCATCTCGGCGAGGAGGCAGTCGGCCATCACTTCCAGGCCATCGACATGGGTGCAGGTCTTGGCCAGCGCCAAGGACAGGCGGTCGACTTGTTCCTCGATGTCGCTGCCCGGGGTTTCGACCAGTCCGTCGGTGTAAAGGGCGAGGACCGAGCCGGGTTCGACGGTGTGGCGGCTCTCGTGGTGTGGTACCTCGCCGACGCCGAGCGGCACGCTGACGTCGACGGCGAGGCGACTCACCTGGCCGCCGGGGGTGGCAAGGAGCAGGGGGAGGTGTCCGGCCGAGCAGACGGTCAGTTCCGCGGCGTCCGCGTCGACGACCAGGTAGCAGCAGGTGACGAACTGATCCGGGAGTTCGCTGACCACGGCGTCGAGGGCGCGCATCAGCTGCCAGGGCGGCATGCCGGTCTTGGCCAGCGCGTGTGAGGCCGAGCGGAGTTGGCCCATGACGGCGGCGGCCTCCAGTCCGCGGCCCATGACGTCGCCGATCATGACACCGACGCGGCCGCCGCCCAGGGGGATCAGGTCGAACCAGTCGCCGCCCACACCCGCGCCCTGGCGAGCCGGGAAGTACCGGCTCGCTGTCGGCATGCCCGGCACCTCTGCGGGCGAGCCCATGAGGCTGCGCTGCAGGGTGAGGGCGACGTGGCGCTGCTGTTCGTAGAGTTCGGCGAGCTTGTCCTCGGCGGCCTTGCGGTCGCTCACGTCGCGGATGGCCGCCGATACGAGCGTTCCGTCCGGGGTTTCCAGGGGGCTGAGGCTGATCTCGACGGGGAACTCGCGCCCGTCCCGGCACAGGCCGTGCAGTTCCAGCCCGGCGCCCATGGGTCTGACCTGGCGGTCGACGAAGTAGCCCTGCCGGAAGTGGGAGTGATGACCGCGGAACCTCTCCGGGACGAGGATCTCGACGGGTCGGCCCAGGAGGTCTGCTCGGGTGTGACCGAAGAGTGCTTCCGTCTGGGCGTTGACGAGTTGGATCGTGCCGCGGTCGTCAACGATGACCATCGCGTCGGGGGCGGCCTCCAGGAGTGCTCGGAACAGCTCCTCGGCTGCCTTGCGCTCGCTCACGTCGCGTACGGCTGCGGAGATGAGCAGGCCGTCGGCGGTCTGCAAGGGGCTGAGGCTGATCTCGACGGGGAACTCGCGCCCGTCCCGACGTAACCCGTACAGCTCCAGGCCCGCGCCCATGGGCCGGACCTGGCGGCTGGCCGCGTAGCCGAGCCGGTGGCGCGGGTGGAGCCCGCGGAAACGCTCGGGTACCAGGACGTCGATGGGCCGGCCGAGCAACTCCTGCCGGGGGTAGCCGAACAGTGCTTCCGTCTGGGCGTTCACCAGCCGGATCACACCCGCGTCGTCCACGATCACCATCGCGTCCGGTGCCGCTTCCAGAAGGGCGCGGAAGGGTTCCTCGGTCGTTGTCGTCATGTCGCGCCTCGCACTCGCCGAACACCACCGAAACCGACATCCGATCACGCCGCCATACGTCACCTCACCTGTTGACTGGAACATGTGCGCAAATGACCGGGTGCGACCACGGGCAGGAGCCGTCCGCGGGTCGAACACCGGCAGTGCCCGTCGGCTCTCGCTCGCCCAGGGACAACACGACCCACACCACGGGGGCGGAGGGCCTCTTGCGCGACCTCCACCGAACCGATTTGGTGACTCCCGTCACTCAGGGGGCGAACGGGAAGGCAGCCACAGATGGCGGACACCACTCAGACGGACACCGTGGGGAGCGAAAACCACGCTCCGCGCAAAGCGAGTTGGCGATCCATCGGCCCCGGAATCGTCGTGGCGGCGACCGGTGTCGGGGCCGGCGACCTCGTTGCCACGCTCCTCGCGGGTAGCAAGTTCGGCTACACGCTGCTGTGGGCCGCGGTCATCGGCTGCCTCGTCAAGATCTCGCTCGCCGAGGCGGCCGGCCGCTGGCACCTCGCCACCGGCCGTACCCTCTTCGACGGCTGGCACAGCCTCGGCTCCTGGACCACCGTCTACTTCGCGGGGTACGTCGTCATCTGGGGCTTCGTCTACGGCGCCGCCGCGATGTCCTCCAGTGCGCTCCCGCTGGCCGCGCTCTTCCCGGGCACCATGGACCTGAAGCTCTGGGCCGTGCTGTGCGGTCTGGTCGGGCTGGTCTTCGTCTGGTTCAACCGGTACGCCGTCTTCGAGAAGGTCATGACCGTCCTGGTCGGCGTCATGTTCCTGGTCACCGTGTATCTCGCGATCCGCGTCACGCCCCGGCTCGACGCGGCCTTCGCCGGCCTCGCGCCCGTACTGCCGGACGGGTCGCTGGTGTACACGCTCGGACTGATCGGCGGCGTGGGCGGCACGATCACCCTCGCCGCGTACGGCTACTGGGTGAACGCGAAGGGCTGGACGAACACGAGTTGGATGAAGGTGATGCGGCTCGACAACCGCGTCGCCTACCTCACCACCGGGATCTTCGTGGTGGCCATGCTCATCGTCGGGGCCGAGCTGCTGCACTCGTCCGGCGTGGCCCTGGCCAAGGGGGACAAGGGGCTGCTCGATCTGAGTGCCGTCCTGGAGGAGCACTACGGAAGGACGACCGCCAAGCTCTTCCTGGTCGGGTTCTTCGCCACGTCCTTCACCTCCCTGATCGGCGTGTGGCACGGAGTGAGCCTGATGTTCGCCGACTTCGCCGCGAAGTTCCGGCCTTCCCTCGTCCCGGCCGGGACGAACCCGGCCAAGTCCCTGCCCTTCCGGGTCTATCTGCTCTGGCTCACCTTCCCGCCCATCAGCCTCCTCTTCCTGGACCAGCCCTTCGGTCTCATCGTCGTGTACGGAGTGATCGGCGCACTCTTCATGCCCTTCCTCGCCTTGACGCTGCTGTGGCTGCTCAACTCCTCGCGCACACCGGCCCAGTGGCGCAACGGCCTGCTGAGCAACGCGATGCTGGGGGCCGCCGGCCTGTTGTTCGTGGTGCTGTGCGTCCAACAACTGTGGGAACTGCTCAGGTAGCACCACATGCCGGCCGGACCAGCGACAGGCTCCCCGCCGCAGCGACAGAACCGAGCATGGCACCCCCTGCACACCGTCGCCTCTCGGCAGGTTGCACGAACTCTCGCCCCGCTGCTTGCCGCGATTGCGCAGAGACGGGCTTCGAACCGTGCTTCAGGATGTGCGATCAAACAAGGTGTGAGCCGGATGTGACATCCGGTTCACCGTGACGACATGGGGAGTCGATCGTGCTCTGGAGAAAACTGCTCGTACCTCTGACCTCGCTCGTGCTCGTGCTGACGGCCTCCGCCGGCGCGGGTGCGGCAGCGGCGCCCACCGGTTCCGCTTCCGAAGCGGTCGCGGCCGACTACGGCGCTCCCGGCCCCTACGCCACCGCGGTGGAAGTCGGGGCCGTGACCACCCTCTACTACCCGCGCGACATCGCGACCAGCGACCGCCGCCACCCCGTCATCGTGTGGGGAAACGGCACCTTCGCCTTCCCCGTCGTCTACCGCGACCTGCTGCTGCACTGGGCCGGCCAGGGCTTCATCGTCGCCGCCGCCAACACCCCCCAGTCGAACCTCGGCGTCTCCATGCGCGCCGGCATCGACCTGCTCACCCGCCGGAACGCCGACCCCGGCAGCGCCTTCCACGACCACGTCGATCTGGCCCACATCGGCGCGTCCGGCCACTCGCAGGGCGGAGCCGCCGCCATCGTCGTCGGCGCGGACCCGCGCATCGACACCATCCTGCCCATCCAGCCCGGGCCGCTCGCCAACATCAACGACGTGCGCGTACCCGCACTCCTCCTGGCCGGGCAGAAGGACAGCATCGTCTTCCCCTTCCTGGTCAAGGCCTTCTACGACGCCGCCGACCACATCCCGGCCGTCTACGGGGAACTGCGCGGCGCCGACCACTTCACGATCGTGGGCGACCCCGGACCGTTCGCCGCGCCCACCACCGCCTGGTTCAAGGCGCACCTGATGGGAGACCAGGCCGCGCGTGCCCAGTTCTTCGGGGCCGGCTGCGGGATCTGTACCGACAGCGGCACCTGGTCCGACGTCCGTCGCAACGGGCTCGTCGCCCAGTGACCCGTCCCCGAAGACTTCTTCCGCCCTGACCGGTGTTCGACCCGATCCACACGTCGCCGCCCGTCCCCGACGCCGTACGGCCGGGGGTGGGCGGCCCTCCTCACACGAAAGGACTGCGATGGATCTCATCGCGACCACCGGGCAGGGCAAGGTCCGGGGCCGTTTCCACAACGGGATCGCCACCTTCCTCGGCATCCCGTACGCCGCTCCGCCCTTCGGCCCCCACCGCTTCCGCGCTCCCGCCCCGGTCGAGCCCTGGGAAGGGGTGCGGGACGCGCTGGAGTACGGGCCCACCGCCCCCAAGCGCCCCTACCGTCCGCCCCTCGACCGGCTGATACCCGACCCCTGCATCGCCGGGGACGACTGTCTCAACCTCAACGTCTGGACGCCGTCCGTCGGCGAGGGCCGGTTGCCGGTCATGGTCTGGATCCACGGCGGTTCCCTGCGCAACGGCTCGGCGAGCCTGCCGCTCTACGACGGGCGCGCCTTCGCGCGCGACGGGGTGGTCCTCGTCTCCGTCAACTACCGGCTCGGCGTCGAGGGATTCGGGGTCTTCCCCGACGCCCCCGCCAACCGGGGCCTCCTCGACCAGGTCGCGGCCCTGCTCTGGGTCCGCGACAACATCGCCTCCTTCGGTGGGGATCCGGCGAACGTCACCGTGTGCGGGGAGTCCGCCGGGGCGATCAGCGTCGCGGCCCTCATGACCAGCCCCGCCGCGGCCGGGCTGTTCCACCGGGCGATCCTGCAGAGCGGCCCCCCGCACACGGTGTCGCGCCGCGAGGGCGCGAAGGCGGTGCGGGCGATGGCGAGGAGACTGGGGATCCCGGCCACCGCCGAGGCGTTCGCGGGCGTGGACCGGGACCTGCTGCTGGACGCGCAGGCCGCGGTGGTCGACCGGTCGGACCCCATCGGCGGCGGGCCCGGGTTCCACATCGTGGCCGACGGCGACCTCGTGCCCGCCGACCCGCCCCTTCCCCAGGCCGACCTTCTGCTGGGGTGCAACCGGGAGGAGTACCGGCTGTGGTTCGTACCCGGCGGCACGGTGGACCGCGTCAGCCGGCTCACCCTGCGGCTCGCCCTGCTCAAGTTCCGTGTCCCGCAGCGGGTGGCGCGGCTGTACGGAGCCACCCGACCGCACGCCAAACCCGGTGAGCTCCTCGGGGAGATGGCCACCGACCTGCTGCTGCGGGGGCCCCTCAACCGCCTGGCCGACTCCCGGCCCGACCGCACCTTCCTCTACGAATTCGCCTGGCGCTCGCCCGTGATGGGGCTCGGCGCGTGCCACGCGCTGGAACTCGGCTTCGTCTTCGACAACCTGCGTGCCGCCGAGGACCTGACCGGGCCGGAGGCCCCCCAGCCACTGGCGGACGTCATGCACCGCGCCTGGGTCGCCTTCGCCGCCACGGGGCACCCGGGCTGGCCCGGCTGGAACGCGGACCGGCCCGTCATGGTCTTCGACCACCCCGACTCCGGCCCGGCCCTCGCGCCCCGGCACGAGGAACTCCGCGCCTGGCTGTGACCGCTGACGGGTGTCATCTGCCGATGCCACGATGATCCGCGGGCCCGGCCAGGTCCCTGGCGACGAGCGCTGCCTGGATCAGCCGGGCCTGTGCGGGAACCGCGAGGTCGAGGCCGGTCAGCGCGCTCACTCGCTGCAACCGGTAGTCAAGGGTGTTGCGGTGCACGCACAGATCCGACGCCGTCCGGCGGCGGTTGAGCCCGCGCTCCACGAACACGCGCAGCGTCTCGAGCAGGAAGGGATGCTCCTCCAAAGGGTCGAGCTTGGCCGCAAGCCGTACGAGGCCGTCCCCGGGGCGCGCGATCTGGTGCTCCAGCAGCACGTCGTCGAGGCGGTAGCACCCGGGCGGGCGTCCCAGGCGCCGTACGAGGTCCAGTACCCGGCCGGCCTCCTGCGCCGCCGACGGGACGGCGGCCGGGACGGAGGAGCGGGCGGCGGCGGCGCGCACGCTCTGCCCCACGTCCTTCTCCAGCCGGGCCACCAGGCCGGACACGTCGGCGCTGCCCGGCAGCAGGGCGATCCAGGAGACGTGGTCCATCAGCACGGGGATCCCGGTGAAGGCGTCGAGCGAGGACTGCACCAGCCTCGTCGGCGGGTCGGACTCGAACGCGAAGGCGACCACCTCGTGCTCGCCCACCACGGACACCCGCGCCACGTCGGCCAGCTCCTCGTACGGCCGTCCCGCCAGCAGGGCGCCGAGCAGGGCCCGCCGTACCCGCTTGTCCTCGCTGTGAAGGTCCTCCTGGGCGTTCTGGTGGGCGAGGACGACCGCGGGCAGCGCGGCGTGCAGGCAGGCGAGGAGCCTGCCGCCCGCTCCGGCCAGCTCGCCGGGCTCCGCGACCTCGGCCAGCGTCTGCCACCACACCTCGGCACCGATCAAGTACGCGGTGATCACCGCTTCGAGGGGGACGCGCTCCTCGGCCCGGCGCGCCGACCACTCGATGAGCCGGGTCAGGTCGCCCGGACCCATCGGACCCCCACCGCCGTCACGCAGGGCCCTGAGCAGCAGCGCGTGCACCGCCGCGATGGACCGCGCGACCTCGCCCTGGAGGGTGGCACGGGGCAGCGCCCCGTAGAACGGCGCCTCCGCCGCGCAGCGCGCGACCACGACGGCGGTGAGGTCACCGACGCGGGCGGCCATCCGGGCGTGCAGGTCCGACATCGGCGCATCGTCACACCGCCCCGGCCGTGGCGTCAATCGCGGCTCCCGGTCCGGCGACGGGGGCCGTGCGCGCGGCGTGTCCCCGAACCGCTCCCGGACGGCGTCTGCCGGGCCTTGCCCGCGCACGGCCGCGGCCCGCTGCTCCCTCATGCCCGGGGCCTTGCCCGCGCGGCGGCGCTCGCACTCATGCGCGGGCTTCCCGCAGCTCGCGCTTGAGCACCTTGCCGCTGGGGCCCAGGGGCAGCTCGGGAAGGAAGCGTACGATCCGCGGGTACTTGTGCCGGCCCAGGCGCTCCCGGCTCCAGGCCACGAGCTCGGCCTCGGCGACTTCGTGGCGCAGCACCACCACGGCGCAGATCTCCTCGCCCCTGGCCGGATCGGGCAGTCCGATGACGGCGACCTCGGCGACGGCGGGGTGGCGGGCGAGCACCTCCTCGACCTCGCGGGGGTAGACGTTGTAGCCGCCCCGGATGATGAGGTCCTTCTTGCGGTCGACGATGGTGAGGAAGCCGTCCTCGTCGCGCACGCCCAGGTCGCCGGTGCGGAACCAGCCGTCGATCAGGACAGCGGCGGTCGCCGCGGGGTCGTCGAGGTAGCCGGCGAAGACGTTGTGCCCGCGGATGACAACCTCACCGACCTCACCGTCCGGCAGGAGCGCTATGCACCCCTCCCGCTCGGGGTCGGTGATCGCGGCCTCGACGCCCCACACGGGGTGGCCGACGGTCCCGGGACGGCGGCCGGTGGTGTGCTGGTTGAAGGTGGCGGCCGGGGAGGTCTCGGTCAGCCCGTAGCCCTCCAGGACCTCGGTGCCGAACGCCGCCTCGAAGCGCTCCAGCAGGGCGACCGGGAGCGCCGCGCCGCCGGAGACGCACACCCGGAGCGCCGCGGGGCGGCGGTCGTCGTCCGCAGCGGCCTCGGTGAGAGCGTGGTACATCGTCGGGACGCCCATGAACACGGTGACCCGCTCGTGGATCATGGCGTCCAGGGCGGTGGGGCCGCTGAAGCGGGGCAGCAGGACGAGGGTGGCACCGGCGCGCAGGGTGGCGTTCATCGCGCAGCTCTGTCCGTAGCTGTGGAACAACGGCAGGCAGCCCAGCACCGTGTCCTCGGGCGTGAGTCCGAGCAGGTCGCCCGCGCAGACGGTGGCGTTCATGACGAGGTTGAGGTGGGTGAGCCGGGCCCCCTTGGGCCGGCCCGTGGTGCCACTGGTGTAGAGGATGGCCGCGGTCTCCGTCGCCGTGTGCCCGGCCACGTAGGGCAGCCGCTCCTCTCCGGAGCCGACCTGAAGCACCTCGATGCCCGCCGCGACGGCGGCCGACTGCGCCACCGGCCGCAGGGCCCCTCCGCTGACGAGCGCTCTGGCGCCGCTGTGCCGCAGTACGTACGCCACCTCGTCGGCCACCATCAGTGCGTGCACCGGCACCACGGTCGCGCCTGCCGCGAGGACCGCGTAGTAGGCACGGGGGAAGTCCGCGGTGTTCGCCAGCAGCACCGCCACCCGGTCTCCGGGGCCGATCCCGCGGGCCCGCAGGACGGCGGCGAAGCCCAGGACCTCGTCCCACAGCCGCGCGTAGGTGAGGCGCAGCTCCCCCTCGACGACGGCGATGCGGTCGGGGTGGCGGCGGGCCGAGTCGGCGAGCAGGGTGGCGACGCTGAGCTGCACGGTGGCTCCTTCATGCGGGGGGGGCGGCACCGTCAGAATCGGGGACGGGTCCACTGCGCGGCCATGTGCATCCGCACACCGTTCGCGCCGTCCGCCTGGGCGGAGGCACCCGGACTTCCACGCCGACGGTGCATATGCCTAACCTGCTGCCATGAACGACGAGGAGCGCTCGCTGCGTCGGCAGCTTGCGACAGCTCTGCTCGCGGACATCGGCCGCCTCACCGATGCCCTGACCGCCGACATCCGCGCGCACAGCCCCTTCTACGCGTCCGGCCGGACCGTCTCCCATGCGGACCTGCGGGTGACCTGCCGCCGCAACGTGGAACTGGCGCTCAACGATTTCGGCGAGTTGCCGTCCAGCGGCCGCCACATCGAGGCCGCCGCCACCGAGACCGGACGGCTGCGCGCCGAGCAGGGCGTCCCGCTGGCCACCGTGCTCCAGGCGTTCCGGCGCGGCGGCCGGGTCATTTGGCAGGCGCTGGCGGACCGGATGCGCGACCGGCCACCGGCACAGCAGCGGATGCTCGGCGACATCGCCGGCGCCCTGTGGGAGACCATCGACCGGTTCTCGTCCGCCATGGCCGACGCGTACGGGCTCACCACCGTGGAGCTGCAGCACCGGGAGGACTCCCGGCGCGGATCCCTCTTCGAGGCGTTGCTCGACGGGCGCGGCGGGGACCCGGGCGGGGGGGCGGCCGCGGGCCCCGCCCCCGGGGGGGCGGCCGGGGGCCCGAAAGCCCCGCGGGCGGAGTAACAAAAGAC
>NZ_JBHVYI010000105.1:0-27779 GCF_042880975.1 Streptomyces sp. NPDC058289 | reverse complement strand
CCTCCATACTTTTATTTTCCGGGGGGTGGGGGGGCTTTTTTTTTTTAAATAGCCGCCCCCCCTCCTTTCGTGTTTTGGGGGGGGGGGGGGCCCGGGCCCCCCCGCCGCCCCCCCCCCGCACTCCGTCAAGCGGTTACTTCGCGCCGAAGGTGAGGGTCAGCTGCGGCTTGGCGTCCACGGCCGTGGACTCCGAGGACCAGATCCACAGCGGGTTGGTACCCGTGCTCGTCAGGCCCAGGCTGTAGCTGCTGCCCAGCACCGCGGAGAGCGCGGCGGTGTCCAACGACGTGCTCTGGACCGCCGAACCGTCCGGCACTCCCGCGAAGGAGCCGAGCGGGGTGGTGCCCAGGGTGGGCTTGCTGTTGAAGGTCGTGCCCGCACCGCTCCACGTACCGGTGACCGGGACCACGGAGACGGTGTCGGTGGTGCCGGCACTCGCCACGGTGGTGGTCTTGACCTGGAGGGACGCGGACTTCAGCACCGTGCCGGCCGGGGCGGCCGGGATGTCGAAGCGCAGGTACGTCTCGTAGGCCGAGGTGCCGCGGACGGCCAGCGACGCGGACGCGCCGTAGGCGGTGCTGGGGGCGCCCTGGTTGATGTAGGTGTCCTCGGTCGCGGTGACCTTGGAGACCGTGTCCGTGGCGGCCTTGGCCAGGTTGTAGTGGTTCTTGACCTGGGCCTCGGTCAGCACCTTCGGGTAGACGGCCGTCTCGTCGATCTGGCCGGCGAAGAAGTTGCTGGTCGGCCGGGACGGCCAGGAGGCGAGGTTGTCGCCGCCCACGTGCCAGTAGCCCTCGATCGCCTGGGAGCCGGTGACGTTCAGGGTGCCCTTGGACTGGCCGTCCACGTACAGCGCCATTCCGGCGGGACCCTGGGTGGCGACGACGTGGTGCCACTTGTTGTCGTTGTACGTGTCCAGCAGGCCGGTGGAGACGGTCTTCGTCGAGCCCGGGTTGACCCCGAAGAAGATCCGGCCGGTGTTGGTCATGTAGAGGTGCTTGTCGTACAGGTTGCTGTTGCGGTCCTGGTTGGTGCCGAAACCGAGCAGCTTGCCGCCGCGCGTGGTGTTGGTCTTGAACCAGGTCTCCAGCGTGTAGCTGCTGCCGACCGTCTGGCGGTGGTCGCTGTACACCTGCTGGCTGGTGCCGTTGAAGCCCATGGCCGTGCTGGCTCCGGTGATCGCGCCCGGGGTCTGGCGCAGCGCCGGGGCGTTGAGCTGGATGCCGCTGGTGTTGCCGGAGACCGAGGAGTCGGCCACGTACGGGCTGACGACGTCGTCGTAGCGCCAGTACAGGTTGGCGCCGTCCTCGCGGACCTGGTTGGGGTACGCGCTGACCGTGGTCGGGACCGAGACCGAGACGGTGGCCGACAGGGCGCTGGTGTTGCCCGCCGCGTCGGTGGCGGTGACCCGGTAGCTGTAGGACACGCCGGCCTTGACCGTGGCGTCCGTCCAGGAGGCCTGCTGGCGCAGCCACTCCAGGGAGTTCGCGCTGACGGTGGCGATCGGGGTCGCGGAGCCGTTGCGGTAGATGCGGTAGGTCAGCTTGTTGTCGTCCGCGTCGTAGCTGGCGCGCCAGCGGACCTGGACCTCGCCGGGCTTGACGCTGGAGACGCTTGCGACCGGGGTGGTCGGGGCGCCGACGTCGCCGGTGGAGGCGAAGCGGGTCAGGGCCTGCTGGGCCTTGCCGTTGATGAGGGTGAACTCACCGCCGACCCACATGTACTTGGCGGCGCCCTTCTCCGCGATGGCCATCACGCGCGGGCCGATGCCCTCGCCGAGGCCGTCGTTGGCGGTGGGGTGCCAGCCGAGCTTCGCCGGGCTGCGCACGAAGCCGCCCACGGCCGCGGGGGCGTCGAGGCCGCCGTTGCCCCAGTCGGTCAGCTGCGCCAGCAGGAAGTGGCGCTTGCCGTCGGGGAACTGGCCCTCGGAGGTGCAGTTGTGCGCGTGCGAGGAGCTGTAGAGGACTCCGTCGTACGGCAGCACGAACTGGGTCGCGCCCAGGCACTGGTCGCGCCACTTCTCGTTGAAGTCGGTGGCGAGGGCGACGCGGCCGTCGAAGCCGCCGGTGCCCTCGGCGCCGGTGTAGTAGCCCGTGGCGTCGGCCGTGATGGACTTGATGACCGACATCGAGGGGATGGTGCCGTACGTCTTGGCGACGGCTCCGGTGGTGGCGTTCACGACGGCGAGCGCGTGGCTCTGGGATCCGTTGACGGTGAAGAAGTCACCGCCCAGCAGGATGTTCTTGCCGTCGTTGCTGAGCTGGAGCGCGCGGCCGGGATCGTCGGCGTTGGCGACGAAGGGCTTGAGCGCACCGGAGGTGGCGTCGACCGCGGCGAACCGCTCACGGGCCGCGCCCTCGACGGTGCTGAAGTCTCCTGCCGCGTACAGGGTGGTGTCGGAGGCGACGAGCGCGCGCACCGTGGAGGGGAACTTCGGGTGGAACGAGGCCTTGGGGGTGCAGGTCGCGATGTCGATGGCGGCGACGCTGTTGACCGGGGTTCCGTTGACGGCCGCGAAGTAGCCGCCCGCGTACAGGGTCTTCTTGTCCTTCGAGACGGTGAGGGCGCGCACGGTCGCGCTGCCGTCGCCGATGGTGAAGGAGAGCTTGCAGGAGGTGGGGGCGCCGGTCGCCGCGTCGAGCGCGACGAAGTTCACGGCTTCCTGCTCCGCGTCGGCGCCGCCGGTGGGCGGGCGGACGGCGGAGAAGGTGCCACCGGCGAAGACGGTGCCGTTGGCCTCGGCCATCGCCCAGACGATCCCGTTGGGCTGCCACGTCGGCAGGTTGTCGGCGGTGAAGGCCACCGGCTGCGTGATGGCCGACGCCTCGGGTATCAGCACCAGGCCTATCGCGGTGCCGGCGCCGGCCAGTGACAGGGCGAGGGCAGCAGTCAGCCCTCTGGATCTACGCATGAGCCCCCCAGGGCAATTGCCCGGCTTGAATGGCTGGTTCGGCATCTATCGGAACAGCCATATGTACTGGCGCAGACTAGGGCTCAGCGAAGGGCCTGGTCACCACCCTTGACCCATTGCATACCAACTTGGAATCAACGGGTCCGGTGTGGATGGAGCACTACGGACATACGGCAGATTTGCCCTGGCCACACCCGCCGTTGGCTGCGCGAATGACCGGGACAGGGCAAATCGTAGGCGAAATATAAGGCCTCAGCGGTCGATGCGGACGCTGGCGCCCGCCAGTTGGTCCTCGACCTGGCGGATGTCGGAATCCACCATGATCCTGGCCAGCTCGGCCACCAGGACCGTCGGCTTCCAGCCGAGCAGATCGTGGGCCTTGGACGCGTCGCCGATCAGGGCGTCGACCTCGCTGGGACGCTCGTACTTGGGGTCGTAGCGCACGTGATCGTTCCAGTCGAGACCGGCGTGGGTGAAGGAGGCCTCGACGAACTCGCGGACGGTGGCGGCGACCCCGGTGGCCACGACGTAGTCGGTGGGCTCGTCCTGCTGGAGCATCCGCCACATGGCGTCCACGTACTCCGGGGCGTAGCCCCAGTCGCGGACGGCGTCGAGGTTGCCGAGGTAGAGCTTCTCCTGGAGGCCCGCCTTGATCCGGGCGACCGCGCGGGTGATCTTGCGGGTCACGAAGGTCTCGCCGCGGCGCGGGGACTCGTGGTTGAAGAGGATCCCGTTGACGGCGAACATTCCGTACGCCTCGCGGTAGTTCACCGTCGTCCAGTACGCGAACACCTTCGCGGCGCCGTACGGGCTGCGCGGGTGGAACGGGGTGGCCTCGTTCTGCGGGGGCGGGGTGGCGCCGAACATCTCCGAGGAGGAGGCCTGGTAGATGCGGGTGTCCACGCCGCTGGCCCGGATCGCCTCCAGCAGGCGCAGGGCGCCGAGGCCGGTCACGTCGCCGGTGTAGAGCGGGGCGTCGAAGGAGACGCGGACGTGCGACTGCGCGCCGAGGTTGTAGACCTCGTCGGGGCGTATCTCGCGGAGCAGGTTCACCAGGGCGACGCCGTCGGAGAGGTCGGCGTGATGCAGCACGAGGGAACGGTTCGCCGTCTGCGGGTCCTGGTAGATGTGGTCGATCCGCTCCGTGTTGAAGCTGGAGGACCGCCGCACGAGCCCGTGCACCGTGTAGCCCTTGGAGAGCAGGAGCTCTGCGAGGTACGAGCCGTCCTGCCCGGTGACGCCGGTGATCAGCGCGGTCTTGCCCATTGGGTCCCCCTGGGGATCGTTGCGGTGCGGTCGTGGCTGCGCCCCGGAGTGCGGGGCCGAGCTGTTCGGTTCGGGGCTGCGCCCCGGGTGTGGCTCGGGGCACGGCCCCGGAAGTGCCCCGGGGTCACGCCTCGTCGTGCGGGTCGGTGCCGAGCCCGGGTCGCGCCTCGGGCCGGGCCCCGGTGTTCGGGCCGGCCGCCTGATGCGGAGCGGGGCCGGGCCCGGGGTGCTGCGGGGGTTCCGCCCCCAGGGGGCTGGGGACGGGTACCGGATGGGTACCGTACACGTTCCGCCCGGAGCTCCTCCCGCCGGATCGGGCCCCCTCGCCCCCTTGCGGGTCGGTATGTACCGGACTCGCCGGTGCCACCCGAAATCCGCCTGCCCGCCGAGGCTTCCGGGGCCGGGACTCCCCCGTGAAACCGCGGACGGCGGACTGGCATCATCGGCGGTATGACAAGTTCGCCGTTCCTGCCCCCGAACGCCCGCGTCTTCGTCGCCGGCCACCGCGGCCTCGTGGGGTCCGCGGTCGTCCGCCGGCTCACCGCCGACGGGTACGAGGTGCTCACCCGCGGCCGCGCCGACCTCGATCTGCGCGATGCCGCCGCGACCGAGGCGTACCTGCGGGACGTCCGGCCCGACGCCGTCGTCCTGGCCGCCGCCAAGGTCGGCGGGATCATGGCCAACAGCACGTTCCCGGTGCAGTTCCTGGAGGACAACCTCAAGATCCAGCTGAGCGTCGTCGCCGGGGCGCACGCGGCGGAGGTCGGCCGGTTGCTGTTCCTCGGCTCCTCCTGCATCTACCCCAAGCTGGCCCCGCAGCCCATCAGCGAGGACGCCCTGCTGACCGGCCCGCTGGAGCCGACGAACGAGGCGTACGCCCTGGCGAAGATCGCCGGCATCGTCCAGGTCCAGTCGTACCGCAAGCAGTACGGGGCCTCGTACATCTCGGCCATGCCCACGAACCTCTACGGCCCGGGCGACAACTTCGACCTGGAGTCCTCGCACGTCCTGCCCGCCCTCATCCGCCGCTTCCACGAGGCCGCCGCCGAGGGGCGCGAGGAGGTCACGCTGTGGGGATCGGGTACGCCCCGCCGGGAGTTCCTGCACGTGGACGACCTGGCCGCCGCGTGCGCCGTGCTGCTGCGCGAGTACGACGGCGCCGAGCCGGTGAACATCGGCTGTGGCGAGGACCTGACCATCAAGGCCCTCGCGGAGACCGTCGCCGAGGTGACCGGCTTCCGCGGCAGGCTCGCCTGGGACACCTCGAAGCCCGACGGGACGCCCCGCAAGCTGCTGGACGTGACCCGGCTGCGCGGGCTCGGCTGGAAGCCCGCGGTCCCGCTGCGCGAGGGCATCGCCGCCACGTACGCCTGGTGGCGCGAGCAGGACAGCAGGTAGGGCACCAAGTAGGGCAGCGCGCAGAGCTGATCCCAAGGCGGGATCGCCGGTGGCTCAGTACGCTCCGCGACCGTCGACCACGGCGCGGAGCGTGCGACCCATGACGTCGACGTCACTGGTGAACGACCAGTTGTCCACGTACTGCAGGTCGAGCTGGATCGTCTCGTCCCACGAGAGGTCGGACCGCCCGCTGATCTGCCACAGCCCGGTCATCCCGGGCCGCACCGCGAGCCGGCGCAGTTCGACCTCGTCGTACTCGGCCACCTCCTCCGGCAGCGGCGGGCGCGGGCCGACCAGTGACATGTTGCCCGCCACCACATTGATCAGCTGCGGCAGTTCGTCCATGGACGTGCGGCGCAGCAGCCGGCCCACCCGGGTCACCCGGGGGTCGCGGCGCATCTTGAACATCAGGCCGTCGTTCTCGTTCGCCCCGGACAGCTCGGCCTTGCGCGCATCGGCGTCCACGACCATCGTGCGGAACTTCCACATGACGAAGGGGACCCCGTCGCGGCCTATCCGCCGCTGCCGGTAGAAGGCCGGCCCGCGCGAGCCGCAGCGGATCGCCAGGACCATCGCGAGGAAGGCCGGCGACAGCAGGACCAGTCCGAGCGCCGCGCCCGCCCGGTCCAGTACCGACTTCAGCAGGGGCTGCATGCCGCGGCTCACCGGCGGCGCCACCCGCAGTATGGCCAGGCCGCCCGCGGACAGGGTCTCCAGCCGCTTGACGGAGACCTCCACCAGCCCGGGGAAGACCGCCAGTTCGAGCCCGGCATCGTGCAGGGCCCAGGAGATCCGCCGCAGCCGCTCCCCCGCGAGCCGGGCACCCGGTGCGACGAGCACCAGGTCGGCGCGGTGGGCGGCGACGGCTCCGAGCACGGCGGCGGAGTCCCCGTTCGGGGACTGCGCCGTCGCGGAGCCGAGCCGCGCGGCCACGGGCACCCCGCTGTCCAGTCCGCCGGGGCCCACCGGGACCACGCCGACCACCACGTAGGGGTGGTCGGTGCGCGCGGCGAGGTGTCCGATGACGGACTCGGCGGCGTCGGGCTCGCCGACGACCAGGACCCGGCTCACCGCCTGGGCTTCGCGCCGGGCGGCGGAGAGGTGACGGTAGGTCAGCTTGTGGCAGGCGACGGTGACGAGCAGGGCGGGCACGAGGGCGCCCAGGGCGGACAGCCGGGGGGTGTTCTCGCCCGTGAGCACGCGGGCCACGGCGAGTACGCCGATCAGAATCAGCCAGTCGTGCAGGACCGGCAGAACTCCCCGGGATTCGCCGAGCGCGCGGCCCGCGTAGCGCCGGCGCATCAGCTGCACGCCGGTCCAGGCGAGGGCCGCACCGAGGGCGCAGAACAGCGGCCGTGCCTGCTGGGCGGCCTCGAAGACCAGGCCGACGGGGACTCCCACGCCGATCAGGTCCGCGGTGACCGCGGCGGGCAGGTACCAACGGGCCTTGTCGCGAAGGCCCCTGGCCGGCATGGCCGACGTCCTGGCCGCACCGGCCACTCTTTGCACAGGTATATGGACATGCCTCATGAGGCCCCCCTGGCACGTGGTCTATGACGGTGGCGCGAGTCCGCGGCTTCCCCAAACAGTGGACATCAGGCGCACCAGGAAACAGTACGACAAACGCCCGTACGGTAAATGCCGTTTCCGGGAACCAGGCATCTTGTTGCCCAAGCGTTAGCGGTCGACGGTCCGCACGGGGGCCGCGGGACACCCCATCTCGCATCCCAAAGTGAATGTTCCGCATACCGGATACGTCTCTTCGGACAACGAACGATTTCCGGCCAGCTTTTGACGCGACCCTGACATTCGCAGCGCTCAGGTGGCACTCTTCGACCGTTCTTCGCACCAGCCCGATCTGCCCGGAGGCCCACCCAGCCATCCGGAACCCCCCTTGCAGAAGGAGTCTGCGTTGAGTCCCACCCCCCAGCGGCGTGCCACCACGGCCGGCGCGCTTGTTGCCGCGGCCGCTCTCCTCGCCGTAGGCATCCAGACCGGTTCCGCCAACGCCGACGCCACCGCGTCGCAGGCTGTTTCGGTCGCCCAGGTCAACCCCGGCGCGGAGAATCGCGCACTCAGCGCTTCGGAGCGTGCGACGCTCCTGGCCGAGGCCAACTCCACCACCGTGCAGGCGGCCAAGGCCCTCGGCCTCGGCGGCACGGAGAAGCTCGTCGTCCGCGATGTGGTCAAGGACGCGGACGGCACCACGCACACCACGTACGAGCGCACCTACGACGGCATACCGGTGCTCGGCGGTGACCTGACCGTCCACGCCAAGGGCGGCGTCACCAAGAGCGTCACCAAGGCCACCAACGCCGACATCAAGGTCGCGGACACCACCGCCACCGTCACTCCGGCCTCGGCCGAGAGCGCGGCGGTCTCCTCCGCCAACGCAGAGGGCTCCAAGGACGCGAAGGCCTCCAAGGCCGCGCGCAAGGTGATCTGGGCCGCCTCCGGCGTCCCGGTCCTCGCCTTCGAGACCGTCGTCGGCGGCATCCAGCACGACGGCACCCCGAGCGAACTGCACGTGGTCACCAACGCCAAGACCGGCGCGAAGATCACCCAGTGGCAGGCCATCGAGACCGGTGTCGGCAACACGATGTACACCGGCCAGGTCACGCTGGGCACCTCGGCTTCGGGCAGCAACTTCACGCTGACCGACGCCGGGCGCGGCAGCCACAAGACCTATGACCTCAACGGGGGCACGGGCAGCGGCACGGGCACCCTCTTCACGGGCCCGGACGACACCTGGGGCAACGGCCTCCCCTCGAACCGGGAGACCGCCGGCGCCGACGCGCACTACGGCGCCCAGCTGACGTGGGACTACTACAAGAACGTGCACGGCCGCAACGGCCTGCGCAACGACGGCGTGGCCCCGTACAGCCGGGTCCACTACGGCAACGCGTACGTCAACGCGTTCTGGAGCGACTCCTGCTTCTGCATGACGTACGGCGACGGCACGAGCAACACGCACCCGCTGACGTCGATCGACGTGGCCGCGCACGAGATGACCCACGGTCTGACCTCGGTCACCGGCAACATGACCTACTCGGGCGAGTCCGGCGGCCTGAACGAGGCGACCTCCGACATCATGGCGGCGGCCGTCGAGTTCAACGCCAACAACGCCAACGACGTCGGCGACTACCTGGTCGGCGAGAAGATCGACATCCGCGGCAACGGCACCCCGCTGCGCTACATGGACAAGCCGAGCAAGGACGGCTCGTCCAAGGACGCGTGGTACTCGGGCATCGGCTCCATCGACGTCCACTACTCCTCGGGCCCGGCCAACCACTGGTACTACCTGGCCTCCGAGGGCTCCGGCGCCAAGGTCGTCAACGGGGTGAGCTACGACTCGCCGACCTCCGACGGGCTCCCGGTCACCGCGATCGGCCGCGACGCCGCCTCGAAGATCTGGTTCCGCGCGCTGACGGTCGGCTACTTCAAGTCGACCACCAACTACGCGGACGCCCGCGTCCAGACCCTGAAGGCCGCCGCCGACCTCTACGGTGCGGGCTCGGTCACCTACAACAACGCGGCCAACGCCTGGGCGGCCATCAACGTCGGTGCCCGCATTCCCGTCGGCGTCTCGGTCACCAACCCCGGTAACCAGAACACCGTCACGGGCAGCGCCGCCAGCCTCCAGATCCAGGCCTCCAGCAGCAACGCCGGCGCCCTGAGCTACGCGGCTTCCGGTCTGCCGACCGGTCTGTCGATCAACTCCTCGACCGGCCTGATCTCCGGGACCGCCTCCACCGCCGGTACGTACAACACGACGGTCACGGTGACGGACTCGGCGAACCAGACCGGTACGGCGTCCTTCGTCTGGACCGTCGGTACCTCGCAGCAGACGGTGTTCGAGAACACCACCGACTACGCGATCGCCGACAACGCGACGGTCGACTCCCCGATCACCGTGAACCGCACGGGCAACGCCCCGAGCACCCTCAAGGTGGACCTCAACATCCTCCACACGTACATCGGTGACCTGAAGGTCGACCTCGTCGCCCCCGACGGCACCCTGTACAACCTGCACAACCGGACCGGTGGCAGCGCGGACAACATCATCAAGTCCGTCACGGTCAACGCCTCCTCCGAGGTCGCCAACGGAGTGTGGAAGCTCCGGGTCAACGACAACGCGAACCTCGACACCGGAAAGATCGACAGCTGGAAGCTCACCTTCTGACCCCCACCGGGGCCGTGCGTGAACCAGAGCTGAACCGCTAGACCACGGGGCCGCCCGGGAGAAGACCTCCCCGGGCGGCCCTGTTCCATTGGGCCCCGGCCACCGGGGTCCACGTACCCCCAGGGCCAGGACCTTCGGCGCCCGTCGGCCGGCCGGGCCGGCGTCATAGTGGAAATCAGCGAACCTACGGAACCGTAGGTTCGGGTGATTCCGAGGACGTGACCCATGCCGCAGACCCCCACGAACGCCCCCGCCGCGCAGCACCCCTGGCTCATCCAGGGCGGCATGGGCGTCGGCGTCTCCGGCTGGCGCCTCGCCAGGGCCGTGTCCGGCGAGGGCCAGCTGGGCGTGGTCTCCGGCACGGCCCTGGACGTCGTACTGGCCCGCGTGCTGCAGACCGGCGACTCCGGCGGCCACGCCCGCCGGGCGCTGGCGGCCTTCCCGCTGCCGGAGCTCGCACAGGCCGCCCTCGACCTCTACTTCCGCGAGGAAGGCCTCGCGGACGGCGCGGCGATGCGCACCACCCCGCGACTGCGGGCGACGGGCGGGTCGCAGGCCGAGATCCTCACCGTCCTCGGCAATTTCGTCGAGGTCTGGCTCGCCAAGGAGGGACATGACGGTGTCGTCGGCATCAACTACCTGGAGAAGATCCAGCTCGCCACTGCCCCCGCGATGTTCGGCGCGATCCTGGCAGGCGTCGACTACGTGCTCGTGGGCGCGGGAGTCCCCGGTCAGATCCCTGCCCTCGCCTCAAGGCTGGCGCGCTACGAACGCTGCGTGAGCAAGATCCACGTGGAGGGCGACGAGCAGCCGTTGGAGCACCTCTTCGACCCCGCGGCCCTGCTCGCCGGGCACCTGCCCGGTCCGCTGCGCCGCCCCCACGTGCTGGCCATCGTCTCGCTCCCGGTCCTGGCCACCTACCTGGCCCGGGACGAGATCACCCGCCCCGACGGCTTCGTGATCGAGACCAGCCAGGCCGGCGGGCACAGCGCCCCGCCGCGCGGGCCGATGAAGCTCGACGAGGACGGCGAGCCGGTCTACGGCCCGCGCGACAGCCCCGACCTCGCCAAGATGGCGGCGCTCGGGCTGCCGTTCTGGCTCGCGGGCGGCCAGGCCAGCCCCGAGGCCGTGGCCGGGGCGCTCGCGGAGGGCGCGGCCGGCGTCCAGATCGGCAGCGCGTTCGCCCTGTGCGAGGAGTCGGGGATGGCCCGCCACCTGCGCGAGGAGCTGCTGGAGCGGGCCCACACCGGCACCCTCTCGGTCCGCAACGACCCCGAGGCCTCCCCGACTTCGTTCCCGTTCAAGGTGGCGGACCTGCCGGGGACGGTCTCCGAGCCGGAGGTCGCCGAAGCCCGGCGCCGGGTCTGCGACCTCGGGTTCCTGCGCACTCCCGTACGGGGTCCGCGCGGTCTGGTCTACCGGTGCGCGGCCGAGCCGGTCGCCGCGTACGTCCGCAAGGGCGGCGAGGCGTCCGACACCAAGGGCCGCCAGTGCCTGTGCAACGGCCTGCTGGCCACGATCGGGCTGGCCCAGCGCCGGCCGCACGGCCGGGTGGAACCCCCGCTGGTGACGATCGGCAAGGACCTGTCGTTCCTCCCGAAGCTCGCCCCGAACGCCGAGCCCTACACGGCCGCGGACGTGGTGCACTGGCTCGCGGCGGGCGCGGACCGGCCCGCAGGCCGCTGAGGCCCCGAAACAGACGAAGGGCCCGGCTCCCCTGGGGGAGCCGGGCCCTGCGCACGTCGGTGGGATCAGCCGATGGAGCTGAAGACCGAGCCGAGGACGGCCGAGGTCTCGTCGGCCGGTGCGGCGGCGGCGCGCCCGCCGATGCTGCGGTCCTCGTCGTCGCGCCAGTCGTCACGGCGGTCGTCGTCGTCCCGTCCGTCGTGGCGGCCGTGGTGGTCCCAGTCGTCGGTCGGCTTGAAGAGGACCGAGCGGACCTCCAGGTCGTCCGCCTGCTCGCCCGGCTCCAGCGTCTCCACGGCCTGGCCGCCGCAGGACCGGTCCTCGAACAGCACCGCCAGCGATTCCGTGTCGTTGCGCACCTGGAAGGCCGGGTGGTTCCGCGAAGCGTGCGTCAGCTGGTAGCAGGTGTCGTTGTCGGCGGGCTCGATCCGGCCGTGCCGCGTGTCACCGTCGTCGCTGTACCGGTAGTGCAGCGTGCCGAGGCTCTCGCGGTCGTCGTGGTCGTTGGCGTACGACAGCCCGGCGGTCGGCAGGACCAGCGCGAGGGCGCCTACGAGTGCGGTGGCGGTGGTGCGAATACGCATTGGGGAGTCCGTTTCTCGGGTTCCGCGGGTTCCGCGGGTTCCTCGGATGCCCGGTGCGGTGGACATCCGCGGGCAGCGTAGGAGCGGACCCGCACGCAGAAACGATTCGGCGCGGCAGCGCGTTCGAAGGTTCACCCTCACGGGCCCCTCCGGACCCGAACGCGCGAACGCCCCGGATCCGGACTGGATTCGGGGCGTACGGGCCACTCAGACGGCGGCGCGTCCGGCAGCCGGGTCCGCCGCCCCGGAGGCCTGCCCCGGCACCGGCACCGGCACCGGGGCCGGAGCCCCGGCGGCAGACGCAGCAGTGCCGGCCGGCCGGCGGATCAGCACGAACAGGATCAGCGCCCCCGCCAGGCCCATGGCCCCCGAGACCCAGAAGGTGTCGCGCAGCCCGCTCGCGAAGGCCGCCTCCACCCAGGAACCGGCCCCCGGCACCGTGTCCAGCAGCCGCGCCGCCCCGCCGCCGGCCAGCGCCGCGGCCGTGCCGTGCGGCTGCCCGGAGCCGGCGAGGCCGTCGGCCAGCCCGGTGTGGAAGACCGCGCCGAGCACCGCGATGCCCAGGGCCATGCCCAGTTGTCGCGCGGTGTTCAGCGCACCGCCCGCCATGCCCGCCCGGGCCGGGGGCACGGCCCCCATCGCGGCGGCGGCCAGGGCCGGGGAGATCAGTCCGACGCCCACGCCGGTGACGGCCAGGCCCGGCACCAGCGCCGTCCAGCCGTCGCCCGCGTCCAGCATCCAGCCCTGGAGCAGCGCCCCGGCCGCGATGAGGAGCAGCCCGCCGCCGATGGTGGTCCGGGGCGAGGCCCCGTGCAGGAGCTTGCCGGAGGCCGCGGCGACGAGGAATCCGGCCAGACTCATCGGCAGCAGGGCCAGTCCGGCCCCGACCGGGCCCATGCCCTCGGCGGTCTGCAGCCACAGGGAGACGTACATCAAGTAGCCGAAGGCGGCGCCGGACATCAGCAGCGAGGCGGTCATCACGGCGACGAAGACCGGACTGCGGAAGAGCGAGAGGTCCAGCATCGGGCGGGATCCCCGCAGTTCGACCAGGACGAAGGCGGCGAAGGAGGCCGCGCCCAGGGCGAACAGGCCGAGGGTGCCGGCGGAGGTCCAGCCGTTCTCGCCGCCGCGGATGAGGGCGTAGGTGACGGCCGCGGCGCCGGCGGTGAAGGTGGCCATGCCGGGCAGGTCCAGGCCCTTGGCGTGCGGGTCGCGGGACTCGGTGACGGCCTTGAGGGTGACGTACACGGCGAGGGCGCAGACCGGGAGGTTGATGAAGAAGATCCAGCGCCAGCCGAACTGCTCGGTGAGCAGCCCGCCGATGATCGGACCGGCCGCGGCGGCCGCTCCGTTGACCGCGCCCCAGACGCCGAAGGCGACGCCGCGGTCGCGGCCCTGGTAGGTGGAGCTGAGCAGGGCCATGGTGGTGGCGAACATCGCGGCGCCGCCGATGCCCTGGACGGCGCGGAAGGCGATGAGCGCGGCCGGGCCCTGGGCCAGGCCGCAGGCGAGGGAGGCGGCGGCGAAGAGTCCGAGCCCGCCGAGGTAGACGCGGCGCCGGCCGATCCGGTCGGCGAGCGATCCCGCGCCGAGCAGCAGGGCGGCCAGGGCGAGGGCGTAGCCGTCCATCACCCACTGGAGCCCGGAGAACCCGGTGCGCATGTCGGCGGCCATGTCGGGCAGGGCGACGGTCACGATCGTGACGTCGACCAGGAGCATGAAGGCTCCGAGACACACCGCCGTCAACGGCAGCCATTTGCGCATGGGGTTACTCCTGGGATGTCCGAAGGCAGGGGTGGTGCGGGACCGGGCGGGGGGGACCGGGGGTGGCCGCCGGGGTCCGGCGGGGTGCGGCTTCCGCCTCCCACAAGGTTCCAGCCCACTGCGACCCACCCCCACCCAGCAGCCCCTTGCCGGCGGATTTCACCCACAGCCGGGTCTGTGATGATGGAAACCGTGAACGAATCGGAGCTGGATCCGCTCGACCGGTCCCTGGTACAAGCCCTCACCATCGACGGCCGGGCCCCCTTCAGCCGGCTGGCCGAGGTGCTGGAGGTGTCCGACCAGACCGTCGTACGGCGCTACAGGCGGCTGCGGACCACCGGCCTGATCCGGGTCGTCGGGCTGCCGCTGGGCAGCCGGGTCGGGCTGTTCGAGTCCTGGCTGCGGGTGCAGTGCGCCCCCGACGCCGCGCTCCCGGTGGCCGAGGCGCTCGCCCGCCGCCCGGACATCGCGTGGGTGACCCTGGGCTCGGGCGGTACCGAGATCCATTGCATGACCCGGGCCCGTACCCGTCAGGACCGGGACGCCCTGCTGTTGGAGAAGCTGCCGCGGACCCGCCGGGTGACCGGCGTGAGCGCCCACACCATCCTGCGGAAGTTCTTCGGCGGGCCCGACGCCTGGGTGGGCCTGGACGTCCTGCGCCCCGACCAGACCGCGGCCCTGGAGCGGCCCGCCGTCGAACCGGGTCCGCAGCGGTACGCGCTCGACGAGGCGGAGCTGGCCCTGCTCTCGGTGCTGGGCCGGGACGGCCGCGCCGGGTACCCGGAACTGGCGCGTGCCAGTGGCCTGTCGGAGTCCACCGCGCGGCGCAGGCTGGAGCGGCTCCGCGAGGTGGGGGCGGTCTTCTTCGACGTGGAGTTCGTCCCGGCGCTCTTCGGCTACGAGGCGGAGGCGACGATCGTGCTGACCGTCCCGCCGGCCCGGCTGGCGCAGGTGGGGGCGGCGCTGGCGGGCCACCGCGAGGTGGCCTTCGCGGCGGCCGTGACCGGCGCCGCCTCGCTGATGGCGGTGGTGGTGTGCCGGGACACGGACGCGCTGTACACGTACCTGACCGAGCGGATCGGCGCGGTGGACGGGGTGGGGCAGGTGGAGGTGATCCCGGCCCTGCGCAGCATCAAGCGGGCCGGGATGCTGGTGGAGGACGGGCGGCTGGTGGATCCGCCGCCCGCCCCCTGAAGGTCTGCCCCTGAACGGCCGGGGCCGTCAGCGCAGCACCACGCCGCCTCCCGCGTCGGTTTCCGTGCCCGTGGCGGGGCCGGCGACCAGGCCCAGTTCGGCCGGGGTCGCCAGCAGCGGGTGCGCCGGCAGGATCCGTACGGTGTAGCCGAAGGGCCCCGTACGGTCGAGGGCGAGCGGGCCCTCGTACAGCCAGCGGCCCTCCAGGTCGGGTCCGCCGGCGGGCTTGAGCGGGAAGGCCCGCCCGCCCTGGATCACGTCCTGTGCGTCGACCCGGCCCGCGACGGCCTGGACCTCCACGTCCTCGGGGGCCAGGGAGTCGAGGGAGACCTGCACGCGCAGGGTGAGGGTGGCCCCGAGTTCGGCGGTGCCGCCGACCGGGCCCGCCGTCAGGGCCTCCACGTGCTCGACGGTGAGCTGCGGCCAGGCCGCGCGGACCCGGCCCTTCCACCAGGCGAGGTCCCGCGCCGCGTCCGGGGTCAGGGCGCGGTGGGAGAGCGCGGCCGGAGCGTAGAGCCGCTCCACGTACTCCCGCACCATGCGCCCCGCGAGCACCTTGGGTCCCAGCGAGACGAGGGTGCGCCGGACCATTTCGATCCACCGCACCGGGAGTCCGGCCTGTCCGGCCCGGTCGTAGAACCGGGGGGCGACCCGGCCCTCGATCAGGTCGTAGAGGGCGTTCGCCTCCAGGTCGTCGCGGCGGTCCTCGTCCGCGCCGAGTCCGTCGGCTGTCGGGATGGCCCAGCCGAAGTCCGGCTCGAACCATTCGTCCCACCAGCCGTCCAGGACGGACAGGTTGAGGCAGCCGTTGAGCGCCGCCTTCATCCCGCTGGTGCCGCAGGCCTCCAGCGGGCGCAGCGGGTTGTTCAGCCAGACGTCGCAGCCGGGGTAGAGCTTCTGGGCCATGGCCATGCCGTAGTCGGGCAGGAACACGATCCGGTGGCGCACGCGGGGGTCGTCCGCGAACCTCACCAGCTCCTGGACCAGCCGCTTCCCGCCGTCGTCGGCCGGGTGCGCCTTGCCCGCGACCACGATCTGCACGGGCCGGTCCGGGTCCAGCAGCAGGCGGCGCAGCCGGTCGGGGTCGCGCAGCATCAGCGTGAGCCGCTTGTAGGACGGCACCCGGCGGGCGAACCCGATGGTCAGCACGTCGGGGTCGAGTACGGAGTCCACCCAGCCCAGTTCGGCGGCGGCGGCCCCGCGCTGGCGCCAGGAGGCGCGCAGGCGGTCCCGTACCTCTTGGACGAGCTTTTCCCTGAGCACCCGGCGCAGGTCCCAGACGTCCTGGTCGGGGATGTCGGCGACGGCGTCCCAGCGCTGCGAGCCGCCGACGGAGAGCGCGTCCTCGGTGCGGCCGGCGCCGATCTGCTTCGCGCCGAGCTTCACCACCTCGGGCGCCACCCAGGTCGGGGCGTGCACGCCGTTGGTCACCGAGGTGATGGGCACGTCGGCGGGGTCGAATCCCGGCCACAGCCCGGCGAACATTCCGCGGCTGACGGCGCCGTGCAGGGTGGAGACCCCGTTGGCCCGTTGGGCGAGGCGCAGGCCCATCACCGCCATGTTGAACACCCCGGGGTCGCCGCCGGGGTACGTCTCGGCGCCGAGGGCCAGGATCCGGTCGACGGATACGCCGGCCAGTTCGCCGCCGTCGCCGAAGTGGCGGGCGACCAGGGCCCGGTCGAAGCGGTCGATGCCGGCGGGGACGGGGGTGTGCGTGGTGAACACGGTGCCGGCCCGGACGGCTTCGACGGCGGCGTCGAAGCCGAGTCCCTGCTGTCCCTCCAGTTCCCTTATGCGCTCGAGTCCCAGGAACCCGGCGTGGCCCTCGTTGGTGTGGAAGACCTCGGGGTCGGGATGCCCGGTGATGCGGCAGTAGGCGCGCACCGCCCGGACCCCGCCGATGCCGAGGAGCATCTCCTGCAGCAGCCGGTGGTCGCTCCCGCCGCCGTAGAGCCGGTCGGTCACCTCGCGGGCGACGGCGTCGTTGTCCTCGACGTCGGAGTCGAGGAGCAGCAGCGGCACCCGGCCGACGCGGGCCTGCCAGACGATTGCGTGCAGGGCCCGGCCGCCTGGGAGGCTCAGGGACACCCGTGCCGGGGTCCCGTCCTCCTCGCGCACCAGCGCGAGGGGCAGTTCGTTGGGGTCGAGCACCGGATAGTGCTCCTGCTGCCAGCCGTCCCGGGAGAGGGACTGGCGGAAGTAGCCGTGCCGGTAGAGCAGTCCGACACCGATGAGGGGGACGCCGAGGTCGCTGGCGGCCTTGAGGTGGTCCCCGGCGAGGATGCCGAGCCCGCCGGAGTACTGGGGCAGGGCGGCGGTGATCCCGAACTCGGGCGAGAAGTAGGCGATGCCGGCGGGCAGCTCGGCTGCGGCCTCGTGGCTCTGGTACCACCTCCCGCCGTGGACGTAGTCATCGAGGTCGGCGGCGGCGACGGCGAGCCGGCGCAGGAACCGCCGGTCCCCGGCGAGCTCGGCGATCCGCGCGGCGGACACGGCGCCGAGCAGCCGGACGGGATCCCCGCCGGCGGCTTGCCAGCCCTCGGGATCGACGGATTGGAAGAGTTCACGGGTCTCGGCGTGCCAGGACCAGCGCAGGTTGCGCGCGAGGTCGGCGAGCGGCGAGAGGGTCTCGGGGAGGACGGGGCGCACGGTGAATCGACGGATAGCCTTCACGCGTTCCACCTTCGCAGGGGATTACGGATCGGAGCGGCCGCACCACGCTGTGCACCGCGAGCGTCACCCTCGGAAGGCTAGCGGCGACCGCCCCGCCCGGCCATGGCGCCTCGGGCGATCCTCAGCACGCCCGAGGTGTCCACCACGTAGGTGTGCGGCTCTCCCGGGTCGCCCTCGCCCTCCAGGTGCGCGGCAGCGAGAACGGCTCGCCCGCGTGCTTCGGGCCGGACGGTCGCGGCCGGTTCGGGCGGTCCCGCGTACCGGAACAGTGGAGGGGTGGACATCCGGTAGTCCTCTCCGAGTTGACGGAGCACGGACGGGTGTTGAGCCGTGCGGACCGGGCAGGCGTTCCAGTACGTACGAGTAGTTAACCGAACACCCGGGTTGGGCCGGGCTGGAGTGGGAAGGGCTCCTCGGGTACAGCGCACGGCGCACCCCGGAACCTCCTCCCCGCCACCCGAGTGAACGCGGACAGGAGCGGCCATGCCCGCAGCCCAGCCGTCTTCCGAGCAGCTAGAAACAGAGCGAACAGAGCGTGCACTACCAGCTGCCTTGCCGGCTGGCCTGTTGTCACCGAGCCCTGCGAACTGCCCCCAGGTGATCCCATCATGATCGGTCGCATTCCCGTGCTGGACGTCCGCCCCGCCGTCGATTGCGGCGTCAGACCCGCCAAGGCGGTCGTGGACGAGGTCTTCGAGATTTCCGCCACCGTGTTCCGCGAGGGGCACGACGCCGTGGCGGCCCATGTCGTGCTCCGAGATCCGAGCGGGCGGCTGCGGCCTCCCGTGCCCTTGTCCGAGCTCGCTCCCGGTACCGACCGGTGGGGGGCGCGGGTGTCCGCCGAGGTCGAGGGGAGGTGGACTTACACCGTCGAGGCGTGGAGCGACCCGGTGGGCACCTGGCGGGCCCACGCGGCGGTGAAGATCCCGGCCGGGATCGACACCGGGCTCACCCTCCTGGAAGGCGCCGAACTCTACGAGCGGGCCGCCGCGAAGATTCCCAAGCGGGACGGCCGCGAGCACGTGCTGGCCGCCGCGGACGTGATGCGCGACGAGGACCGGCCCGTCGCCGAGCGGTACGCGGCCGCCCTCGGCCCGCGGATCGACGCGCTGCTGGCGAAGCGCCCGCTCCGGGAGCTGGTGACGGCCTCCAAGCCGCTGCCGCTGCTGATCGAGCGCAAGCGGGCCCTCTTCGGTTCCTGGTACGAGATGTTCCCCCGGTCGGAGGGGGCGGTGCTGGAGCCCGGCGGGGCTCCCGTCAGCGGGACCTTCCGGACCGCCGCCGAGCGACTTCCCGCCGTCGCCGCGATGGGCTTCGACGTGGTGTACCTGCCGCCGATCCACCCGATCGGGAGCACGTACCGCAAGGGTCCGAACAACACGCTGTCCGCGGGGAGTTGGGATCCGGGTGTGCCCTGGGCCATCGGCTCCACCGAGGGCGGCCACGACGCGGTCCACCCCGAGCTCGGGACCCTGGAGGACTTCGACGCCTTCGTCGCCAAGGCGCGCGAGCTGCGCATCGAGGTGGCGCTCGACTTCGCCCTGCAGTGCTCCCCGGACCACCCGTGGGTGGAGAAGCACCCGGAGTGGTTCCGCCACCGCGCCGACGGGACGATCGCGTACGCGGAGAACCCGCCGAAGAAGTACCAGGACATCGTCCCGATCCACTTCGACGCCGACATGGCCGGCATCGTCGAGGAGACGGTGCGGATCCTGCGGCACTGGATGGAGCACGGCGTCCGCATCTTCCGGGTCGACAACCCGCACACCAAGCCGGTGGTCTTCTGGCAGAAGGTGATCGCGGACATCAACAAGTCCGACCCCGACGTGATCTTCCTCGCGGAGGCCTTCACCCGCCCCGCGATGATGCGGGCCCTCGCCGCCGTCGGCTTCCAGCAGTCCTACACGTACTTCACCTGGCGCAACACCAAGGCCGAGCTGACGGAGTACGTGACCGAGCTCGCGGACACCCGCTCAGCCTCCGTCATGCGGCCGAATTTTTTCGTCAACACCCCCGACATCCTGCACGCATACCTTCAGCACGGCGGCCGCCCCGCCTTCGAGATCCGCGCGGTCCTCGCCGCCACGCTCTCCCCGACCTGGGGGGTCTACGCCGGTTACGAACTCTGCGAGAACACCCCGGTCAAGGAGGGCAGCGAGGAGTACCTGAACTCCGAGAAGTACGAGCTGCGCCCGCGCGACTGGGCCGCCGCCGACCGCGAGGGCCGCACGATCGCCCCGCTGATCACCTCCCTGAACCGGCTGCGCCGGCGCAACCCGGCGCTCCAGCAGCTCCGCGACATCCATTTCCACCCGACCGACAACGAACAGGTGATCGCCTATTCGAAGCACGCGGGGAGCAATTCCGTACTGGTGGTCGTCAACCTCGATCCGCACCACACCCAGGAGGCGACGGTCTCGTTGGACATGCCGGTACTCGGCCTCGACTGGCACGGGTCCCTCGCGGTGCGCGACGAGCTCACCGGCGAGACCTATCACTGGGGCAGGGCCAACTACGTGCGCCTGGAACCGGGCCGCACGCCCGCGCACGTACTGGCGGCTCTGCGACCGTCCCCGCCCACCGGAGGGTCACCCATCTCATGATGATCAACGATCCCGTCCCCGACACCTTCGAGGACACCCCCGCCAAGGACCGCGATCCCGACTGGTTCAAGCGGGCGGTCTTCTACGAGGTCCTCGTACGGTCCTTCCACGACAGCAACGGCGACGGCGTGGGTGACCTCAAGGGGCTCACCGCCAAGCTGGACTACCTCCAGTGGCTCGGCGTCGACTGCCTGTGGCTCCCGCCGTTCTTCGCCTCTCCCCTGCGCGACGGGGGCTACGACGTCGCCGACTACACCTCAGTGCTGCCCGAATTCGGCGACCTCGCCGACTTCGTGGAGTTCGTGGACGCGGCGCACACCCGCGGCATGCGGGTGATCATCGACTTCGTGATGAACCACACGAGCGATCAGCACGAGTGGTTCCAGCAGTCCCGCAAGGACCCGGACGGGCCCTACGGCGACTACTACATGTGGGCCGACAACGACAAGCAGTTCCAGGACGCCCGCATCATCTTCGTCGACACCGAGACGTCGAACTGGACGTACGACCCGGTCCGCAAGCAGTACTACTGGCACCGGTTCTTCTCCCACCAGCCGGACCTCAACTACGAGAACCCGGCCGTCGTCGAGGAGATCGTCTCCGCGCTGCGCTTCTGGCTCGACCTCGGGATCGACGGCTTCCGCCTCGACGCCGTGCCCTACCTCTACGCCGAGGAGGGCACCAACTGCGAGAACCTGCCGCGCACCCACACCCTCCTCAAGGCGGTCCGCGCCGAGATCGACGCGCACTACCCGGACACCGTGCTGCTCGCCGAGGCGAACCAGTGGCCCGAGGACGTCGTCGACTACTTCGGGGACTTCCAGAAGGGCGGGGACGAGTGCCACATGGCCTTCCACTTCCCCGTCATGCCGCGCATCTTCATGGCGGTCCGAAGAGAGTCCCGCTACCCGGTCTCCGAAATCCTGGCCAAGACCCCGGCGATCCCGGACCGCTGCCAGTGGGGCATCTTCCTGCGCAACCACGACGAGCTCACGCTCGAAATGGTCACCGACGAAGAGCGCGACTACATGTACGCCGAGTACGCCAAGGACCCGCGGATGCGGGCCAACATCGGCATCCGGCGCCGGCTCGCCCCCCTGCTGGACAACGACCGCAACCAGATGGAGCTGTTCACCGCCCTGCTGCTGTCGCTGCCCGGTTCTCCGGTGCTGTACTACGGCGACGAGATCGGCATGGGCGACAACATCTGGCTCGGCGACCGCGACGGCGTGCGCACGCCGATGCAGTGGACCCCGGACCGCAACGCCGGTTTCTCCTCGTGCGATCCGGGCAGGCTGAACCTGCCGGTCATCATGGACCCGGTCCACGGGTACCAGGTGACCAATGTCGAAGCGGCGATGGCCTCACCGTCTTCGCTGCTGCACTGGACCCGTCGGATGATCGAGGTCCGCAAGGCCAACCCGGCCTTCGGACTGGGCTCGTACACCGAACTGCCCTCGTCCAACCCGGCGGTGCTCGCCTTCCTCCGTGAGTACGGGGACGACCTGGTGCTGTGCGTGCACAACTTCTCGCGCTTCGCGCAGCCCACCGAGCTGGACCTGCGGTCGTTCAACGGGCGGGTCCCGGTGGAACTCACCGGCGACGTCCGCTTCCCGCCGATCGGCGAATGGCCGTACCTGCTGACCCTGGCGGGCCACGGCTTCTACTGGTTCCGCCTGCGCTCGGAGTGAAGTCCCGCTCCCAGTGACGACGCACGAGGGCGGGCGAATGGGTCAATCGCCCGCCCCTGTACGGACCTTTCTGACCCGACACTCGCTCACACCGGAGCAGCACACACCGCGATCCGGGACACTCTGCGCATTCTTTGACGGCCCGGGGAAAGGACGCGACGCCATGTCGGAGGCTGCATCCGCCCGGGATCGGCTCACCGCCGACCGGGCCGCCGGGCTCGGGCTGCGGCTCGGGTTGGGTCCATTGGAACCGATGCTGCGGGCCTGGCTGCCCGCGCAGCGCTGGTTCGCGGGCAAGGGCCGCGCCATCGGACGGCTCAGGACCATCTCGGCGGCCGAACTGCTGCCGCCCGGATCCACCGCCGGACTGCTGCACCTACTGCTGGACGTGGACGGGGACTGCTACCAGCTCCTGCTCGGCATCCGCCCGAGCCCGCTGCCACCGGCCCTCGCGCCCGCGCTGATCGGCTGCCCCGAGCAGGGACCGTACGCCGGCCTGGCGGTCTACGAGGGCCTGGGCGATCCGCGGCTCGCCTCGCTGCTCCTAGAGCGGCTGCGCTCCCCCGGCACCCTCGGCCCGCTCCGCTTCGACCGGGATCCGGCCGCCGTGATCCCCGAGGCGCCCACCCCCCGGCCGCTGTCCGGGGAGCAGACCAACTCCTCGCTGATCTACGGGGATTCGTACATCCTGAAGATCTTCCGGCGGGTCGGCCCCGGGGTCAATCCCGACCTGGAGCTGCCCCGTGCCCTGGCCGCCGCCGGCTGCACCCGGGTGCCCGCGCCGGTTGCCTGGTACGAGGCCGAGCTGCCCGGCTCCGAACCGCTGACCCTGGGCGTGCTCCAGCCCTATCTGCGCGGCTCCGACGACGGCTGGCAGCTCGCGCTGCACCGGCTGCGCACCGGGGCCGACTTCACCGCCGAGGCGCACGCGCTGGGCCGGGCCACCGCCGAGGTGCACAGCGCGCTGGCCGGGGCCCTGCCCACCGTCGCGCTGGGCCCGGAGCAGACGGCCCGGCTGGCCGCCGGGATGACGGCCCGGCTCGCCGCCACCGCCCGCGAGGTACCGGCCCTGCGCCCCTACGAGGCGGGGCTGCGCGGCGCCTTCGACGCACTGGCCGCCTCCCGCGGGACCGGGGTGTCCGCCCAGCGGATCCACGGGGACCTGCACCTGGGCCAGACCCTGCGCACCGCCGACGGCAGCTGGGCGCTGATCGACTTCGAAGGCGAGCCGGCCCGGCCGCTGGCCGACCGGCGCCGCCCCGAGCCGGCGGTCCGGGACATCGCCGGGATACTGCGCTCCTTCGACTACGCGGCCCGCTCCCACCGGCCGTTCGCCCCCGCCTGGGCGGACGACTGCCGGGCCGCCTTCTGCGAGGGCTACGCCCGCACGACCGGCCGGGACCCGCGCGAGGACCCCGTGCTCCTGCGCGCCTACGAGACCGACAAGGCGGTGTACGAGGCCCGCTACGAGTCCCGGCACCGCCCCGACTGGCTGCACGTGCCGATGGCGGCGATCCGGCGGCTCTCGGAGCCGCAGCGTCCGCCTTCGCACCGCACGCAGCTCCCCGCCCCAGGATCCCCCACCCTCCACCCGAAGCCCCCGAGGAGGCCGCTCGCGTGAGCGCCGCACGACAGCCGTCACCGACCGTCCGCGACGAAGCCAAGACCGCCGTTGACCCCGCCGGCGCCTCCGTCGAAACGAGTGCGAAGAAGCCCCGGGCCCCCAGGGCCCGGCGGGCGGCCCCGCCGCACGGGGTCCGGCCGGCGCCGGCGCTGGGCGCGGAGGAGCGGGCCCGGCTGCTGGAGGGCCGCCACCACGATCCGCACGGGGTGCTCGGGGCCCGCGCCCAGCGGGGCGGGGTGTCCTTCCGGGTGCTGCGTCCGTACGCGAAGGCGGTCACCGTCGTCGCCAAGGGGCTGCGGGCCGAGCTCCTCGACGAGGGCGACGGGCTGTTCTCCGGGCTGCTGCCGCTGGCCGGGGTGCCGGACTACCGGCTGCTGGTGACGTACGACAGCGACGAGGTGGAGGTCCACGACCCCTACCGGTTCCTGCCCGCGCTCGGCGAGCTCGACCTGCACCTGATCGGCGAGGGCCGGCACGAGGAGCTGTGGACGGCGCTCGGCGCGGAGCCGATGGAGCACCAGGGCGTGGCGGGCACGCGGTTCACGGTGTGGGCGCCGAACGCGCAGGGGGTGCGCGTCAGCGGGGACTTCTCGTACTGGGACTCGGTCGCCTACCCGATGCGCTCGCTCGGGGCGACCGGCGTGTGGGAGCTGTTCCTGCCCGGCGTCGGCGAGGGCGCCCTGTACAAGTACGACATCACCCGCCCGGACGGCTCGCACACCCTGCGCGCGGACCCGATGGCCAAGCACGCCGAGGTCCCGCCGGCCAACGCCTCGGTGGTGACGGCCTCCTCCTACGTCTGGCAGGACGCGGAGTGGATGGCCCGGCGCGGGGAGCGCCCGCCGCACCAGGCCCCCTTCTCCGTCTACGAGCTGCACCTGGCGTCCTGGCGGCCCGGGCTCTCCTACCGGCAGCTGGCCGAGCAGCTGCCGGCGTACGTGACGGAGCTCGGCTTCACGCACGTGGAGCTGATGCCGGTCGCCGAGCACCCCTTCGGCGGCTCCTGGGGCTACCAGGTCACCGGCTTCTACGCGCCGACCTCCCGGATGGGCACCCCGGACGACTTCCGCTTCCTGGTGGACGCGCTGCACCGGGCCGGGATCGGGGTGATCGTCGACTGGGTGCCGGCGCACTTCCCGCGCGACGACTGGGCGCTCGCCGAGTTCGACGGGCGGCCGCTGTACGAGCACCACGACCCGCAGCGGGCCGCGCACCCGGACTGGGGAACGCTGGAGTTCGACTACGGGCGCCGGGAAGTGCGGAACTTCCTCGTGGCCAACGCCGTGTACTGGTGCCAGGAGTTCCACGTGGACGGGCTGCGCGTGGACGCGGTGGCCTCGATGCTCTACCTCGACTACTCGCGGTCCGAGGGCGAGTGGACGCCCAACGAGCACGGCGGGCGGGAGAACCTGGACGCGATGGCGTTCCTGCAGGAGATGAACGCGACCGTCTACCGGCGCTGCCCGGGCGTGGTGACGATCGCCGAGGAGTCCACCGCGTGGCCGGGCGTCACGCAGCCCACCGACACGGGCGGGCTGGGCTTCGGCCTGAAGTGGAACATGGGCTGGATGCACGACACCCTGCGCTACGCGTCGAAGGAGTCGGTGCACCGCAAGTACCACCACCACGACATGACCTTCGGGATGGTCTACGCGTTCAGCGAGAACTACGTGCTGCCGATCTCGCACGACGAGGTGGTGCACGGCAAGGGCTCGCTGGTGTCGAAGATGCCCGGGGACTGGTGGCAGCAGCGGGCCGCGCACCGTGCGTACCTGGGCTTCATGTGGGCCCACCCGGGCAAGCAGCTGCTCTTCATGGGGCAGGAGTTCGCGCAGGGCTCGGAGTGGTCCGAGACGTACGGTCCGGACTGGTGGCTGCTGGACTCCTCGTACGCGGCGGCCGGTGACCACCGGGGCGTGCGCAGCCTCGTGGGCGACCTGAACCGCACCTACCGGGCGGCGCCCGCCCTGTGGGAGCGGGACACGGTGCCGGAGGGGTTCGCGTGGGTGGAGGCGGACGCTGCGGAGGACAACGTGTTCGCCTTCCTGCGGTTCGCGCAGGACGGCTCGCAGCTGCTGTGCGTCTCGAACTTCTCGCCGGTGATCCGGCACGGGTACCGGATCGGGGTCCCGGAAGAGGTGCCGCTGTGGCGGGAGGTCCTCAACACCGACCAGCAGCTCTACGGCGGCAGCGGCGTCCACCACACCCAGCCGCTGCGCCCCGAGCCGGTCCCCGCGCAGGGCCGGGCGGCAAGCCTGCGCCTGACCCTCCCGCCCCTGGCAACGGTCTGGATCAGCCCGATGCCGCGCCGGTAGCGGCCAGGACCCCTTCCAGCTCCTGGAGGAGCCTGCGCTTGGCGCGGGCTCCGACCAGTTGCAGGACGGGCTCGCCGTCGCGGAAGACGAGCAGGGTCGGCATGGACAGCACCCCGTGGCGCACGACCGTCTCGGGGTTGGTGTCCGCGTCGATCTGCACGACCTTGAGGCGGCCGGCCTCTTCCGCGGCGACGGCGGACAGGACGGGTGCGAGCTGACGGCACGGGCCGCACCAGTCGGCGGTGAACTCCACCAGGACGGGCCGGCCGCGCTCGGCGAGCACCTCCCGCTCGAAGTCCGCGTCGGTCACTTCGGCGACTCCGTGGGCCTTCATCGTGTTTCCCCTCTCGTCCCGGCCCGGTCAGCCGGTCATCTCGCATCTGGGCTGTGCCGCTTCGGCTTCGGCGAGCTGGCTCGCGACCTGGTCGCGCACCTCGCCGAGGCGGCCGATCAGGCCGTCCAGTTCGGTGAGCTTGCGCCGGTAGACGGCCAGCGAGGCCGGGCAGGAGTCGCCGGACGGGTGCCCGGCGCGCAGGCATTCCACGAACGGGCGGGTCTCCTCCAGGTCGAAGCCGAAGTCCTGGAGCGTGCGGATCTGGCGGAGCAGCCGCAGGTCTTCCTCGTCGTAGGTGCGGTAGCCGTTGCCGTCGCGCCGGGCGGGCAGCAGTCCCCGCGACTCGTAGTACCTGAGCGTCCGGGTGCTGGTGCCCGCACGCTCGGCCAGTTCGCCGATTCGCATGGACCCGACGGTAATCCTTGACCCCGACGTCAAGGCAAGGAGGCGGTTCGGAGGCCCTCGCCACCCCCGTGAGCGAGGGCCTCCGCCTCTTGGAGCACGGAGGAGCCGGGTGGCCGGTTCGGAGCGGTCCGGTCATGTGAGAGGGATCACGCACGGGGGTATCGCTGCGGGCGGCCGGAAACGTACGCTAGGAAGTGGATCACGGTTCGCTCCGATTACCGGACAGTCGCAGGGAAAACCGTCCAAAGGCCTTAACTCCATAGGACGTTCCTACGAGTTATGGGCTTGTTTGTTTGGTCTGTAGTCGCCGTGGCTCGGCCACTCCTACGGTGTGCCATGTGCACTCCAGCCCCCCCCTTCAATGCCCCCGCCGCGCGTCGTCTCCGCGCGGCCCTGGGCATGGCTCCCGGTCATGTCGCCTATGGCCTGCGAGCCCAGTACGGACTGCTCGTCACTCCCGAGACCGTGATGGCATGGGAGCGTGGCGAGATTTCGCCCACCTCCGCCGAGCTCACCGCGCTGGCCGGCGTGCTCTGGTGTTCTCCCGGCGAGCTGCTCGCGGAGCCCGTCACCCTGCGGGAGCACCGCATCAGCCGGGGCCTGGCCGCCGAGGACCTGGCCCGCCGGGTCGGGGTGGAGGCGGGTGCCTACCAGAAGATGGAGGACACCGGCCGCTGGAAGGGCAACGAGCGGCAGTCCGCGGCGCTGGCGACGGCGCTGGGGCTGACCCTGGCCCAGTTCGTGACGGCGACCGGCAAGCACGAGGAGCTGGCCGAGCTGCTGCGCAGCGCGGTGACCACGCGCTGGCAGGCGTACGTGAAGCCGCTGACCAAGCTGCTTCCGGTGCCCAAGACGCACCTGGAGCGGGTGCTGGAGCAGCTGCACGGCGAGTACCAGTCGCGGATGGTGGCGACCCTCAGCTGGGGCGGCGGCCAGGGCGAGGCCGGCAGCGGCGATTCGGGACGTGAGTACTTGGGCGGCATCGTGGAGCGGTTCTGGTCCCTCGCCGGGGGTGCGGCGTAGGACACATTTCGCCCTCGGGCTCTCTACGGGAAAGGCCCCGATCGCGTCCAGACGAGGACGCGATCGGGGCCTTTCGGCGTTCGAAGTCGGGGCGGAGGTCCCGCCCGGGGGGGCCGGTCGGCAGC
>NZ_JBHVYI010000104.1:0-28115 GCF_042880975.1 Streptomyces sp. NPDC058289 | reverse complement strand
GGGGTGTGGTCTTTCAGCCGTCTGGCATTTGAGGACCGGGGTCTGGGGCGGAGCCCCAGGGTCTTCCCGGGTCCGGGCAGCGCCCGGGGAACGGTGGAAGGGCGGGTAGGGGACGGCCCCGCGCAGCGGTCGCCACACCGCACGCCCGAGGCGCCGCCTCGCCACAGCCGGGCCCCGGGGGCACCCCGGGCGGCGACCCCCGTCAGAGCCGCACGAACCGCACCGGCACCCCCGGCCCCACCTGCGAAACCGCATCAAGCGCGGCCCCCGCCACAACCCCCACGACGGGATACCCCCCGGTCACGGGATGGTCGGCGAGGAACACCACCGGCTGCCCGTCCGGCGGCACCTGCACCGCCCCCAACACCATCCCCTCGCTCGGCAGCTCACCACCTCGCGCCCGAACCAGCGGCGGCCCCTCCGTACGCAGCCCGATCCGGTTCGAAGCGGCCGAGACCCGGTACGTCGCCCGCAGCAGCCGCTCCGTCACCGATTCCGCCGTGAACCAGTCGGCCCGCGGCCCCAGCCGCAGCGGAAGCACCAGTTCCGAGGGCGGACCCGGCGCAGCCAAACCATCCACCCCGGCCACCGGATCCGGACCCGGAGCGCCCACCGGCAGCAGCGCCCCCGCCGCCAGGACCGGCGGCCCGAGGCCCGACAGCAGATCGGTCGAGCGACTGCCCAGCACCGGCTCGACCGCGAACCCTCCCCGCACCGCCACGTAGCCGCGCACCCCCGACTCCGCCCGGCCCAACTCCAGCTCCGCCCCGGCGCGCAGCAGGACCGGGGCTCCCCAGGCCACCGGGCGCCCGCAGACCCGTACCGCACAAGGCGCCCCGGTCACCGCCACCGTCACCGGGCCGCCCACCGCCCGCAGTCCCACGCCGTCCAGGGTCGTCTCCAGGACGGCCGCCCAGGGCGGATTGCCCAGCAGCCGGTTCGCCAGCGCCCGCGCCCCCGTGTCGAGGGCCCCGGAGCGGGGAACGCCGAGGTGGGCGTACCCGGGCCGCCCCAGGTCCTGGACGGTGGTCAGCGCGCCCGCCCGTACGACCTCCAGGCCCCTCACGCCGACCCCTCCTCGGCGAACCGCACCCGTACCCCCGGCGCGAACAGGGCGGCCGGCTCGCGCGCCGGGTCCCACAGCACCGCGTCGGTGGACCCGATCAGCTGCCAGCCGCCGGGGGAGGAGCGCGGGTAGACCCCCGCGTACTCGCCCGCGAGGGCCAGCGAGCCCGCCGGTACCGCCGTACGGGGCGTCGCGCGCCGGGGCAGGTGGAGGCGGGCGGGCAGGCCCGTCAGGTAGCCGAAGCCCGGGGCGAACCCGCAGAAGGCCACCCGGAAGGTGATCGAGCCGACGATGCCGGGCACCTCCTCGGGCGACACCCCCCACAGCGCGGCCACCTCCGCGAGGTCCGGGCCGTCGTAGCGCACCGCGACCGTCACCGGGGGCGGCCCGTCGGCCGGCGCGAGCGGGGAGACCCGCCAACGGGCGATCCGGGCCGCGAGGGCGCGCGGCTCCCGTACCCCGTCCAGCAGGACGGTCCGGGCCGCCGGCACGATCTCCCGTACCCCGCCCAGCTCGCCCGCGTCCCGGCGGCGCAGCAGCTCCGCGTGGAGCGCGGCCACCTCCTCGGCGGAGTCCACCTCCAGCAGCAGCGCCCCGGCGCCGGCTTCCAGCGCCCTCACGCGAAGGCCTCCACCCGGACCCCGGCCTCACCGAGCGCCCCGCGCACGCGCAGGGCCAGGTCCGCGGCGCCGGGGGTGTCCCCGTGCAGGCACAGGGAGCGGGCGGCCACCGGGATCCGGGAACCGTCGGCGGCCGTCACGGCGTGTCCGGCGGCCATGTCCACCGCACGGGCCACCACCGCGTCCGGGTCGTGGACCACGGCGCCCGGCTCGCCGCGCGGTACGAGGGTGCCCGCGGGGGTGTAGGCGCGGTCGGCGAAGGCCTCCGGGACGGCCGGCAGCCCGGCCCGCCCGGCGGCGGCGAGCAGCAGGGAACCCGGCAGCCCGAGCACCGGGAGCCCGGCGGGACCGGCCGCGAGCAGCACGCCGGCCACCACGGCGGCGGCCTGGCCGGAGTCGTGCACGGTGCGGTTGTAGAGCGCGCCGTGCGGTTTCACGTACGACACCCGGGACCCGGCCGCCCGCGCGAAGACCTCCAGCGCCCCGATCTGGTAGGCCACCTCGTCGGCCAGCTCACCGGCCGGCACGTCCATGGAACGGCGGCCGAAGCCCGCCAGGTCCCGGTACGAGACCTGCGCGCCGATCCGTACCCCGCGCGCGGCCGCCAGCTCGCAGACGCGGCGCATGATGGACGGGTCGCCGGCGTGGAAGCCGCAGGCGACGTTGGCGCTCGTGACGACGGACAGCAGGGCCTCGTCATCGGTCAGCGTCCACCGCCCGAAGCCTTCGCCGAGGTCGGCGTTGAGATCGATCACGGGGGCGGCCGCCGGGGTGTCCGGCGTGATCATGGAAGCCATGCGGTGAGCGTAGAACAGGCCGCGGACCCTCGCGGGCGGCCGATCGGGAGGATCGGGCGAACCATCCCGTTTGGGATGTTGTCAGGGTCAGCGCCTAGTCTTTGCCCGTGACTCTCCCTGCCCCGGCGAAGACCCTTCCCTCCCCGGCGCCGGGCCCGGCCGCCGACGAGGGCCTGGCCCGGCGGCTGCGCGCGCTCGCCTGCACCGCCCCGCTCCACGACCTCGACGTCCGCAAGGCCAATCTGGCCGGCGAGTACGGGGTCTACGCGATGGCGGAGGTCGCGCTCGCCGCGATCGACCTGGTCACGCTCAACATGGACTTCGACACCGGCGCCGACCACGAGCAGATAGTGGCCCGCCTGCTGCCGCGCGTCGCCGCCCAGGCGCCGGCGCGCCCCGCGGCCGAGCACGAGCGGGTGGCCCGCTGGGTGCTGGAGAACCTCATCAACGTCGGCAGTGTCGACCGCGGATTCCGCGCGATCTACGGCACGTTCGGCCCGGACGGGGTGTACGTCCGCCGCGACTACGACTTCAAGCTGATCGAGGAAGTCCCCGGCTACGGCGGCGCGGTGTATCTGCGCACCACGGACGAGGCCGTCAACGTCCTGGTCGGCGCCCTCGACACGGACGTCACCAGCGCGCAGATCGCCGCCGAGGTCAAGCTGGAGGTCCTGATCAGCCGGGGCCGACTCGCCGACGCCCAACTCGCCGCCGAGCAGGCCCGCTACCGCACCGTCCAGTACGCCGAGACCCTGCGCCGCACGCTGGACGCGACCCGGCGCAACGTACGGGCGGTGGACTGGCTGGTCACCGTCCCCGACATGATCGCGGAAGCCCTCGACCACGTCGCCGACCGCTACCGCCACGAGAACGCGATCCTGACCAACATCCGCAAGGCCCGAGACGAGGCGGAGGAGCCGGACAACAAGCGGCGCGCCGCCGAGCTGGTCGACATCGTCAAGGACTGCATCCGCCGCCACACGCAGCTCCAGTCCCGACTGCTGGACGCGGGCCCGCTCTTCCGCGCCGAACAGGACCGCCAGGCCTTCGCGGCCCCCGCGCCGCGCTCCGGGATCGACCTGTACGGACAGCTCGTCGCCCCCGCGCTGCCGCTCCCGGTCGCCCAGGCCATCCGGGTCACGGACGCCTTCTTCGCGTCGGGCGCCGGGCTGCGCACCCCCGTCTCGGTGCGCGTCGCGGACCTGGTGGAGATCCTCCTCACCCCGCCGGTGGAGCGTGAGCACCTGGGTCTGGAAATGCCGGAGCCGGACCTGATCGCGACCCCGGACGACAGCCGCTTCAGCGAGGAGCAGCTCGCCGCCGCGATGACACTCCTCGAACTCCCGCACGACGCCCCGCGCCGCCTGTCCGGGCTCCTGGCGGAGGCCCGCCGCTCCGACCCCGACCTGCCCTACCTGGTCGCCCTGCTGGCCGTCCACGCGGCGAGCCCGGCGGTGGGCACGGCGTACCGGCAGGGCGAGGAGCGGCTCCTCTTCGCGGTCGACGACGGCACGGAACTCGACGACCCGGAATTCGGCGGCGCGGACCTCATCGTCGGCACCGCCCTCCTGGACGCGGCAGCCATGACGGCGGACCGCACGGAGGCAGCATGACCCCGCCGACCCCCCCCCACCCGCCCGCAGGCTTCGTCGCCGGGGCGGAGCCCCTGGTGACGCGGTCCCACCCGGGGGCGTGGGGGCTTGCCCCTGCTTTCGGGAAGGGGCGGGGTGGGGGAAGACTCCTTGCTGCCGGGCCTGCCGGGCCTGCCGGGCCTGCCGGGCCTGCCGGGCCTGCCGGGCCTGCCGGGCCTGCCGGGCCTGCCGGGCCTGCCGGGCCTGCCGGGCTAGCCGGGCCTGCCGGGCTAGCCGGGCTAGCCGGGCTAGCCGCAGCCCGGTCGGCGCACAGCGTGCCGCGAGCCGCCGTGCCGCACACCGCCAGTGCCCGTCCCACCCGCACGCACACCACCCGTACCACCGAGGAGACCCATCCGTGAGCGACCACCACGCCGAGCAGCACCCCGCGTGGAGCGAGCCCGACGCGCACGAGGCCTCGGCTCCGGTCCAGGCACACGCACAGGCACAGGCGCCGGCCCCGGCCCCGCAGGGAGCCGTCACCCCGGCGGACGCCGCGGACGCGGCCCGCCTCGTGGCGTTCGGGCTCCAGCCCAAGCTGCTGCCCGCCCGCGACGCGGAGTACGCCGAACTGCTGCGCCGCTACCGCGAGGACCCCGCCTTCGCCCGGCTCGCCGACGCCGTCGCGACCGGCCTCGGCCTCGTCGTCCTGGAGGTGTCCTCCCGCGCGGGCATGGCCGTGGCCGCCGGCGAGGACTCCGTCTTCGCCGTCCGCATGGGCGACTACGCCCGCCGCACCACCGCCGACTCCGCGGACCGCTTCCTGCACGGCCTCGCCCACCTCGCCGTCGCCGCCCTGGCCTTCCCCCGCCCCGAGGACCTCGCCGACGACGGCTACATCGGCCGGATCACCGTCAACGGCGTCGACGCCTTCGTCCGGCAGACCTGCCGCCGCCTGGAGGAGCGCGCCGAGGAACTCGGCGAGAACACCGACCCGGCCTCCGACGCCCCCGGCCTGGAGGCCGCCTGGCGGGTCTACGCCCGCCGCAGCGCGACCGGCGCCACCAAGGACGCCCGCCGCCTGGCCGGTTCCACCACCGGCATCGTCGGCAAGGCCGCCGCCTTCCTCACCGACTCCGGCTTCCTCCAGCGCACCGGGGACGAGGCCGGAGGCACGTACCGCACCACCCCCCGCTACCAGCTCCAGGTCCGCGACATGGCGGGCAGCGCGGCCATGGCCGAGCTCCTCGACCTGGGCGTCGTCCCCGTCAGCGACGGCTCCGCCAGCCTGCTGCCGCCGCCCGACGGCGACGACCTCGAACTCGCCGCCGACGCGGGCCTGCCCTTCCACGCCTGAGCAGGCCGGCCACCCGCCACCCGGCCACCGGCCAACCGGCACCGGCCCCCGCCACCCGTCCCCGTACGACCTACGAAAGACCACGAGAGTCCGCCGCCATGTACGAGCTGTCCCGGATCCGCCTCTACTCCATCGGGCCCGCCGGCGCGCGCTACGCCGACACCGTGCTCGACCTGCGCGGAGTCGGCGAGCCGGTGCCCCACCCGGCACCCACCCAGGCGGAGTTCTTCGAGGACGAGCCCACCGGCCCGCCGCGCCGCCCCGCGCCCGCCGGAGTGCTCTTCCTGGAGAACGGCGGCGGCAAGTCGGTCCTGCTCAAGCTGATCTTCTCGGTGATGCTGCCCGGCCACCGCAACACCCTCGGCGGCGCCAGCTCCGGCGTCCTGCGCAAGTTCCTGCTGGCCGACGACTGCGGCCACGTGGCACTGGAATGGCAGCACACCCAGACCGGCGAATGCGTGGTCGTCGGCAAGGTCAGCGAATGGCGCGGCCGCCAAGTCTCCAACGACCCGCGCAAGTTCGCGGAGGCCTGGTACTCCTTCCGCCCCGGCCCGGGCCTCAGCCTGGACAACCTCCCGGTGGCCGAGGCCACTTCGGTGCGCCCGCCCGTGGAAGGCGCCTCCGGCGCCCAGGGGCGACGCCGCACCATGAAGGGCTTCCGCGACGCCCTGACCGAAGCCGGCAAGGCGTACCCGCACCTCGAGGTGTACTTCGAGGAGATCCACGACCGCTGGAACGAGCACCTCACCGAGCTCGGCCTCGACCCCGAACTCTTCCGCTACCAGCGCGAGATGAACGCCGACGAGGGCGAGGCCGCCGGCCTCTTCGCGGTCAAGAAGGACTCCGACTTCACCGACCTGCTGCTGCGCGCCGTCACCGACACCCGCGACACCGACGGCCTCGCCGACCTCGTCCACGGCTTCGGCAACAAGCTCGGCCGCCGCGCCGAGCTGATGGCCGAACGGGAGTTCACCGCAGGCTCGGTGGACCTCCTCACCAAGATCGTCGAGGCCGCCGCGGCCCGTTCCCGGCTGCGCGACGTCCACGCCGGCGCCGAACGCCGTACGCGGACCCTCGCCCGGCGCCTGTCCGCCCGCGCCGGCGAGGAGCGCGGCCGCGCCGCCGACCTCGCGCAGCGCGTCACCGGCGCCGCCCACCAGGTCACCGCCGCCGAATCCGCGCGCGCCCGCAGCGCCGCCGTCTCCGCCGAACTCGCCTACCGGCACGCCTCGCTGGCCCTGACCGTCGCGGACAAGGCCGCCGCCGCGCAGCGCCGCGAGCTCCTCGAAGCCCGCACCCTGCACTCCGCCTGGCAGGCCGCCGAGCACGTCCTGCGCCACCGCTCCGCCGCCGACCGCTCCGCCCGGGTCGCCGCCGCGATCCTGGAGGCCGAGCGGGACGCGGCCCCGGCGCTCGCCGCCCGGGCCACCGCCGCCACCGAGCTCGTACGGGCCCTGCACGCCGCCGCCGAGCAGGGCGAGCGGGCCGCCAACGAGGAGGAGGAGCGCTCCGCCGTCCTCCAGGAGACCGGCGAGGCCTCGCACCGCGCGGCCACCGCCGCAGCCACGGCCGCCCAGCGGGCCCGCAGCGAGGCCGAGCACCTGCGCGCCCGCCTCGCCGAGGTCCAGCAGGAGACCGCCGAGGCCGTCCGGGCCGGCTGGCTCGACGACTCCGCCCCCGACGCCGACCCGGCGCGCGCCGCCCTGGCCGCCGCCGATGCGGAGAAGACGGCCGTGGCCGCCTGGGACGAGTCCCGCGACGCCGCCCGCGCAGCCGCCGAGGCCGCCCGCGAGGCCTCCGCTGCGGAATCCCGCGCGGAACTCACCGCCGCCCGTGCGGCGGACGCCGCCGACGCCGCCGAGGCCGCCCACGACGCCGAGCACCGGGCCGCCGCCTCCCTCGCCGGGGCCCCGCGCCTGGCCGCCCTCCTGGGAGCCCCGTCGGCCCCCGGCACCGCGGACGCCTCCCCGCGCACCGGCGCTGGTACCCCGGCCGACGGAGCCGGGACCGACGCCGCGGGCTCGTCCGCAGCCCCGCAGGACCCCGCCACGGGCACCGCGCCGGGAGCGCCCCGGAACGCCGCCACCGCCGGCTGGCTCACCGTCGAGGACCTCGACCGGGGCGCCGACGAGCTGCGCGACCTGCTGACCCGCGCAGTGGCGACCGCCGAACGCCAGCTCTTCGACCTGCGCACCGCCGCCGCCGACGACTCCCGCATCCTCGGCGCCCTCGGCGACGGCGGCCTGCTGCCGCCCGGCCCCGACGTCCTCGCCACCGTCGAGTTCCTCGGCGAGCACGGCATCCCGGCCCTCCCCGGCTGGCGCTACCTCGCCCAGTCCGTGGACCCGGCCGACCACGCCGCGGTCCTCGCCGCCCGCCCCGAACTCGTCGACGGCGTGGTCATCACCGACCCCGACACCCACTCCCGGGCCCGCGAGGTCCTCTCCGGCGCCGCCCTGCTGCCCCGTTCCACCGTCGCCGTCGGCACCGCCGCGGCCCTGCTGGCGCCGGTCCCTCCGGCCGGTGACGCCGACGGGTCCGGCATCTACGGCATTTTCATCGTTACGCCGAACCCGGCCATGCACGACGAGCACGCCGCCGACGAGGAGCGCCAGGCGCTGCGCGCCCGGGCCACCGCCCGCGACACCGAGATCCGCGAGCTCGCCGCCCGCCTGTCCGGCGACCGAGAGCTCGCGGCCCGGCTGCTGTCCTGGCGCACCGGCTGCCCGCCCGGCCGCCTCGCCGAACTCGCGGAGCAGGCCGCCGCCGCCCGCGGCTTCGCCGAGGAGACCGACGCCGAGCTCGCGGAGGCCCGTACCGTACGCGCCGAGGCCGACGAGGCCGCCGCCGACGCCGCCCGCGTCCGCGACGAGCGCCAGGACACCGCCCAGCGCGCCCGCCGGGTCGCGGACGCCCTCGCCGGCCTCGCCTACCGGCTCCGCGAACGCGCCGGCTGGCAGACCAAGCTGCGCGAACTCGCCGACGACGCCGCCGAGTCCGAGGCCCGCGCCGAGGTCTGCCTCGACCGGGCCCGGGCCGCCGACGAGGACCGCCGCGCCGCCCAGCGCGCCGCCGACGACGCCCGGCGCACCGCCCGCGCCCTGCGCGCCGAGCGCGCCGAGATCGCCGGAGCCCCCGATCCGCTGCCCGAGGGCGACGGCACGGCCAAGGCGCCGCTCCCGGCGCTGCGCGAGGCCTACCGCGCAGCCTCCCAGCTCTACGAGAAGGTCGGCGTCGGCGCCGACCTGCGCTCCGAACAGGCCCGAGCCGAGAGCGACGAGAGCGTGGCCCTCGCCGAACTCGACCGCCTCACCAACAAGGTTCGTACCCGCGCCGCCCAGCTCCTCGAAGGCACCGACGGAGCCGACGGCCCGTCCCGGCAGGCCGCGGCCGCGCGCGCCGAAGCCCTCGTACAGATGCTGGAGACCCGCGCCTCCACCGCGAGCGAGCAGCTCGGCCGGCTGCGCGGCGAGGCCGAACGGCACGCCCCCGCCGAGGGCGAGGCCCACACCGAGCTGCCCGAGGAGCTGATCCCCGACAACGTCGAGGAGGCCCAGGCCAGGCTCCGCACCGCCACCGCCCAACTCGCCGCCCACACCGGCGCCGTGGAGTCCGCCCGCGCGGCCCACGCCGACCTGCTGCGCGCCCACCGCACCGCCGAGGAGGGCGCGGGCGGCTTCGACGAGACCGCGGCCATGCTCCGCGACCTCCTGCGGGACCACACCCACCAGGAGGACGAGCAGGAGCCGGTGGCCCACCCGGGCAGCCTGGAGGAGGCCCGCCAGTCGGCCACCGAGGCCCGCCGCTCGCTACGGGGCTGCGCCGCCGACCTGTCGGCCGCCGAGGCCGCCGTCCGCGAGGCGAGCGACATCCTGGTCCGGCACGCCAACGCCAACCGCTACGAGCAGGTACGCACCCCCGCGCGCCAGCAGATCCGCGAACTGCCCGCATCCGCCCTGCCCGAGCACGCGGCGGCCTGGGCCGTCGCCTTCGCCCCCCGGCTGCGCGTCCTCACCGACGAGCTGGCGCAGCTGGAGCGCAACCGGGACAGCATCGTGGACCGGCTGCGCGGCCTCGTGGAGTCGGCCCTGGCCACCCTGCGCTCCGCCCAGCGGCTCTCCCAGCTCCCCGAGGGCCTGGGGGAGTGGTCGGGCCAGGAGTTCCTGCGCATCCGCTTCGAGGAGCCCGACCAGGCCACCCTCACCGAGCGGCTCGGAGAGGTCATCGACGAGGCGACCCGCGCCGCCGTGAAGAAGAACAGCACCGCCTCCTTCGGCGAGGGCCGCCGCGACGGCATGTCGCTGCTGCTGCACGGGGTTTCGGCGGCCCTGGAACCCAAGGGCATCGCGGTGGAGATCCTCAAGCCCGACGCGGTGCTCCGCGCCGAGCGGGTCCCGGTGGGCCAGATGGGCGACGTCTTCTCCGGCGGCCAGCTGCTCACCGCCGCGATCGCGCTGTACTGCACGATGGCGGCCCTGCGCAGCAACGACCGGGGCCGCGACAAGCACCGGCACGCGGGCACGCTCTTCCTCGACAACCCGATCGGGCGCGCGAACGCCACGTACCTGCTGGAACTCCAGCGGGCCGTCTCGGACGCGCTCGGCGTCCAGCTGCTGTACACCACGGGCCTGTTCGACACCACGGCCCTCGCCGAGTTCCCGCTGGTCATCCGGCTGCGCAACGACGCCGACCTGCGCGCGGGGCTGAAGTACATCAGCGTCGAGGAGCACCTGCGCCCGGGCCTGCCCCAGCAGTTCGCGGACGGAGAGACGATCCACGGCGAGATCACGGCGACCCGCATGTACCGCCGGAGCTAGGGTGTCTGGCCGATCAGGCCGGGCTCGCGGCGTGCCTCAGCCCCGCCCGGTGCCCGTCGGCGGCGGCCAGATGCCGGTCGCCTCGCCGCGCCCGGGTACGCGGGGCGGCAGCGGAGGCGCCGAGCGGGCCTCCCGGCGGGCCCTGCGGCGCTCGCGCCGCCGGCCCCGGGCCGTGCTGCTGGGCTCCGAGAGCACTCCGTAGCGCTGGTTCCACGTCTGCCGGGTGATCATCACGTCGAGCACGCCCCACGTGGCCACGACCACCCCCGCTATCCCGCACAGCGACAGCGGAAGGGCCAGCCAGGAGCCGGTGACCGTCAGGAAGAAGGCGATCGTCGCGTCCGTCAGCGTCACGGCGACGATCAGCACCGCCCGCACGGCGGACCTCCGCACCGGGTCCGGCATGCGCCGCCGTCCCGCCGGCTGGTCCACCCACAGGATCCGCCCCCGCTGCGCCCCGGGCCCCGCGCCGTCGGCGCCGTTGCCGCCGTGGTCCTCGTACCTCTTCGCCATGGTCGGTTCCCTCCCCTCCTCGCGGCCGCTCATGCCCGCCCCGAACAGGTAGACGCACGAAGACGCCGAGAGATTCCCGGATCCCGGACGCGCGGGACGCCCCGAAGTATCGCGGAACGAAGAATTCCAGCCATCCATTCCGCCACGGGGACCGAGGCCCCACCGAGTGTCATCTGCCACATATCGGGCCGCACTTCACCGGAACTATCGGACAACTCGTGATCTTCGTCCAGGGGTCAGGCCGAAAACGTCCGGACAGGTCTTCGAAGGTTCGCCGTGGCAGTAGTAGGCTCACGCCGTTTAAATGACGGAACACCAACCCCCGGTAACGGGGTTGAGCTGGGGGAGGCTGGGGAGGCCATGCGCTTTCGCGGGAAGTCCATCCGCCGGAAGATCGTGGCGTTGCTCCTTGTGCCGCTCGTCTCCCTGACCGCCCTCTGGGGCTTCGCAACGGTGATCACCGGCCGCCAGGCCGTCCAACTGCTCGGTGTCGCCTATGTCATCGACAAGGTCGGCTACCCGGTGGAGGACGTCGTCCGCGTCATCCAGAAGGAGCGCCGCCAGACCCTCGTGGTCATCGGCGACCCGCGCGCCTCCAACGCCACGACCGAGCTGGCCAAGAGCCGCGCGGCCACCGACGAGGCGGTGGAGAGGATCTCCGCCGACGCCAAGGACCCCGAGGTCGTCGACGAACTCACCCCGGCCACCGCCCGGCACCTGAACTCCATCCTCGAAGCCTTCCGCAGCATCGGAGCGCTGCGCGGCGCGGTGGACGGGGGCTCCGTCGACACCAGCCAGGCGCTGGAGCTCTACAACCGGCTCGTGGACCCCTGCTACGACTTCCTCATGAACCTCCACGCCCTCGAGGACGTGGAGATGGACAAGCAGGGTCGCGCCCTGGTCGGCATCACCCGCGCCCGCGAGACGCTCTCCCGCGAGGACGCGCTCGTCGCCGGGGCCCTGGCCGCCCGCAACGTCAGCCAGGCGGACATCCGGCACGTCTCCGACTTCGTCGCCAACCGCAAGCTGTTCTACGAGTTCAACCTCGCGATCCTGCCCGCCGCCGACCGGGAGCAGTTCGAGCAGTACTGGACCAACCCGGAGAGCCGCTCCCTGCGCGAGGCAGAGGAACGGTTCCTCGTCCAGGGCGCGACCCACAGCCCGCGCAACGTGACCGCCGCCCAGTGGGACCAGGCCACCAGCAAGGTGCTCGAAGACCTCGCCGTCATGGGCACCGCCGCGGGCGACCGCTACCAGAAGCGCGTCGAGCCCGTCGCCATGGACGTCCTGGTCCAGGCCGCCCTCGCCGGGGTGCTCGGGTTCATCGCCCTCGTCGTCTCCCTCGTCCTGTCCGTGCGCGTCGGCCGGGACCTGATCCGCGACCTGTCCCGGCTCCGCAAGGAGGCCCACGAGGTCTCCGGCATCCGTCTCCCCGGCGTGATGCGCCGCCTCGCCGCGGGCGAGCACGTGGACTTGGAGACCGAGGCCCCGCGTCTGGAGTACGAGAAGGACGAGGTCGGCCAGGTCGGCCAGGCCCTCAACTCGCTCCAGCGCGCGGCCGTCGAGGCCGCCGTCAAGCAGGCGGAGCTCCGTCGCGGTGTGTCCGAGGTGTTCGTCAACCTGGCCCGCCGCAACCAGGTGCTGCTGCACCGCCAGCTCACCCTGCTCGACACCATGGAGCGGCGCACCGAGGACACCGAGGAGCTCGCCGACCTCTTCCGCCTCGACCACATGACCACCCGCATGCGCCGCCACGCCGAGGGCCTGGTGATCCTCTCCGGCGCCGCGCCCTCCCGCCAGTGGCGCAAGCCCGTCCAGCTGATGGACGTCGTACGGGCCGCCGTCGCCGAGGTGGAGGACTACGAGCGCGTCGAGGTGCGCCGGCTGCCGCGCCTTGGCATCGCCGGCCCGGCCGTGGCCGACGTCACCCACCTCATCGCCGAACTCCTGGAGAACGCCACCGTCTTCTCCCCGCCGCACACGGCGGTCCAGGTGCTCGGCGAGCGCGTGGCCAACGGCTTCACCCTGGAGATCCACGACCGCGGCCTCGGCATGACCCCCGAGGCGCTCTTCGACGCGAACCTCCGGCTCACCGAGACCTCCGAGTTCGAACTCTCCGACACCGACCGGCTCGGCCTGTTCGTCGTCAGCCGACTCGCGCACCGGCACGAGGTCAAGGTCCGACTCCAGATCAGCCCCTACGGAGGCACCACCGCGGTGGTCTTCCTCCCGGTGACCCTGCTGACGGAGGCTCCCGAGACCAACGGCACCGGCATCCGGCTGGCCGGTGGCAGGGTGTCCGGAGGCGCGGTCGGCTCCGCCCGTCCGAAGGCCGTCGTCGAGGGGAACGGCACCGACCGCCGGCTCCCGGCCGGCGCCGAACTGCGCGGCCCCGTCGAGCTGGAGGCCCCGATCGGCATGCTGGGGCTGGACGAGCCCGTCCCGGCCCCGGAGGACACCCCCACCGGCATCGCGGGCTCCGCCGGAGCCATCGGGCTCACCGGGGTCTCCGGAGCCAAGGGCAGGCCCGCCATGGCCACCCTCGACGACGAGACCCCGCCGAACGGCATCTCGCGCAACTCCCTGCTCGGCCTGCGCCCTGCCGCCCGCCCGCACACGGACCGGCACACCGACCGCGGCGGGCCCCGCAAGGGCGACCGCATCACGGACCGCATGGGCGAGCGGGCCGCGGACGGCCCCGGCGACCGCGGGGGCCTCTGGAAGGGCGACCGGTCCACCGAAGCCCCCGCCGAGCGGGGCGGCACCCGGCTCGGCGAGGGCTTCCGCGACCGCAGCCGTGACCGTCGCGACCGCGACCACCGGGACCGTGACCACCGCGACCGCGAGCGGGAGCCCCTGCCGCCCACCGGCCCGGTCCGCCTGGAGCCGGCGCGCGCGGACTCCGTCCGCCCCGACGGCGCCCGCTCGCCCGGCGCCGTCCCGCTCCCGCGTCGCCGCCCCGCCCCGACCCTGGTGGCCGAGCACGGCCGCCGCGTGGAGCCCCGCCCCGTATCGGCGGTCCCCGACCCGGCGCAAGAGGGGCCGGTCCCGAACGGCCCGGCACACCCTGCGACGGCGCCCCCCGGGGCGACCCTGCCCCGGCGGATCCGCCAGGCCAGCCTCGCGCCCCAGCTGAAGGACGGCCCGGCCCCGGCACCCGCCGGAGCCGCCGCCGAGCCGGTGGCCGACCGCGACGCCGAGGACGTACGCCGACGCATGTCCTCGCTCCAGCGCGGCTGGACCGCGGGCCGCGACCACCACGCGCGCCAGCAGGCGGAGCAGGCCACGCCGGCACCGCAGACCGCTCAGGCACACCAGACCACGCAGGCCGCGTACACCCAGCAGGCCGAGCAGACGCAGCAAGCGCAGCAGAACGCACCACACCAGTCCGTGACCGAGGCCGGCACTCCTGCCGCCACCGGTCCCGGCAGCGAAAACGAAGGGGACGGTCGATGACCGCACCGCAGTCCGGCAACGACACCAGGGGCCGTGGCTCCGGCCCCCTCAACTGGCTCCTCGACGAGCTGGTCGACCGGGTCGCCAGCATCCGCAAGGCGGTGGTCCTCTCGGGCGACGGCCTGCCCACCGGCAGCTCCAAGGACCTCACCCGGGAGGACAGCGAGCACCTGGCCGCCGTGGCCTCCGGTTTCCACAGCCTCGCCAAGGGTGTCGGCCGCCACTTCGACTCCGGCCGGGTCCGCCAGACCGTGGTCGAGCTGGACGAGGCCTTCCTCTTCGTCATGGCGGCCGGCGACGGAAGCTGCCTCGCCGTGCTCGCCGACGCCGACTCCGACGTCGGCCAGGTCGCGTACGAGATGACCCTCATGGTCAAGCGGGTCGGTGACCACCTGGCGACCGCCCCGCGCACCGGGCTGCCAGCCGGAGGGTGAGTCGGACGGCATGAGCGATCCAGGCCAGGACCACCCCGCCCACACGCCCGGCACCGCCGACGACGCGGCTTCCGACGCCGCTGCCGAGCAGTGGTTCGACGACGACGCGGGTCCGGTGGTGCGTCCGTACGCGATGACCCGCGGCCGGACCAGCCACGCCGGACAGCACCGCCTCGACCTGATCGCTCTGGTGGTCGCCGAGTCCGCGGCCGACGACCCGGTCTGGGACACGACGCTGTCCCCGGAACACGCCGACATCCTCGGGCTCTGCCTGCTCCGCCCGCAGTCCGTCGCGGAGCTCGCGGCCGAACTCGACCTCGCGGTCGGGGTCGTACGCGTCCTGATCGGCGATCTCGTCGACGACGAACTGGTCCACGTGACCCGGCCGGTCCCCCCGGCCGAACTGCCCGACGAATCCATTCTGCGTGAGGTGATCGATGGCCTTCGGGCGCTCTAGCCGCACCGGCGCCATGCATGCCGTGACGCCGGTCGAGCCGCTGACCCTGAAAATCCTGGTCGCGGGCGGTTTCGGGGTGGGCAAGACCACCCTGGTCAGTGCGGTGAGCGAGATCAGACCGCTCCGGACGGAGGAACGCCTCTCCGAGCCGGGCCGCACCATCGACGACACCGGGGGAGTGGAGGGCAAGAGCACCACGACGGTGGCCATGGACTTCGGGCGCATCACCCTGCGCGAGGACCTGGTGCTGTACCTGTTCGGCACCCCCGGACAGGACCGCTTCTGGTTCCTGTGGGACGAGCTGGCCCAGGGCTCGCTCGGCGCCGTCGTCCTCGCGGACACCCGGCGGCTCTCCGACTGCTTCGCCGCCATCGACTACTTCGAACGACGCGAGATCCCCTTCGTGGTCGCCGTGAACTGCTTCGACGGAGCCGAGCAGTACCCCGTGGTGGCCGTACGGGAAGCCCTGGACCTCGTTCCCGAGGTACCGGTGCTGCTGTGCGACGCACGGGACCGGGAGTCGGTGAAGGACGTCCTGGTGGGGGTCGTGGAGCACGCGATGACCCTGGCCAGGGCCCGCCGCCAGAGCCTGACGACGCCCTAGGGCGTCTTCCTCGGACCGGGCCGCGACATGGAGGCGGCCCGTACCCCCGCCGACTGGGGTACGGGCCGCAGCTCATGGGGGGATCAGGGATACCGGTCGCGGCGCGGGACCGTGGAGAGAGTGTGAACCCGCCACTGGGGGCCGTCAAGCATGAGGACAGCAGCCGCAGTTCAGCGGCCAACCAGTGGCTAGCGCACGGCGATGACCGCCGATCCGTGCCCGAACAGGCCCTGGTTCGCGGTGATTCCGGCCCTCGCCCCCGGCACCTGCCGCTCCCCGGCCGTACCCCGGAGCTGCCAGGTCAGCTCGCACACCTGGGCGATGGCCTGCGCCGGCACCGCCTCCCCGAACGACGCCAATCCACCACTGGTGTTGACCGGGATCCGCCCGCCCAGCGCGGTCGCGCCCTCCCGCACGAGCTTGGCCCCCTCGCCCTCGCCGCACAGGCCGATGTCCTCGTACCACTCCAACTCCAGCGCGGTGGACAAGTCGTAGACCTCGGCGAGCGAGAGGTCGTCCGGCCCGAGCCCCGCCTCCTCGTACGCGGCCCGCGCGATCGAGGCCCGGAAGGAGCCGGACCCCGCCACCCCGGCCGTCACCGAGTCGGTGGCGATGTCCGGCAGGTCCAGGACGGTACGGGGATACGTGGGCGTCACCGTGGACACGGCCCGGATCCGCACCGGGTCCGCGACCCCCCGCGAGCGTGCGAAGTCCATGCTGCTCAGCACCAGCGCCGCGCCCCCGTCGGAGGTGGCGCAGATGTCGAGCAGCCGCAGGGGATCGGCGACGATCGCCGAGGCGGCCACCTCCTCGGCCGTCACGGCCTTGCGGTAGCGGGCGTTCGGGTTCAGCAGCCCCGCCGCCGCGTTCTTCACCTTGACCTGCGCGAAGTCCTCACCCGTGTCCCCGTACAGGGCCATCCGGCGCCGGGCGTACAGCGCGAAGTACGCCGGGTTCGTGGCTCCCAGGACCCGGAAGCGCAGCCAGTCCGGGTCGTCCGGCCGGTCCCCGCCCGCCGGCGCGAAGAAGCCCTTCGGGGCGGCGTCCGCCCCGACCACCAGCACCACGTCGGCGAGCCCGGCCAGGATCTGCGCCCGGGCCGCGCCGATGGCCTGGGCGCCGGACGCGCAGGCCGCGTACACGCTGGTCACGCGTGCACCCTGCCAGCCCAGTGCCTGCGCGAAGGTGGCTCCGGCCACGTAGCCGGGGTAGCCCGACCGCACGGTGTCGGCCCCCACGATGGACTGCACGTCGGTCCAGTCCAGCCCGGCGTCGGCGAGCGCGGCCCGCGCGGCGGCCCGCCCGTACTCGACGAAGCTGCGGCCCCACTTGCCCCACGGGTGCATGCCGGCCCCGAGAACGGCGATGTCGGCGACGGGGCTCATCCGGCCACCACCCCGACGGGCCGGAACTGCCAGGTGGTCCAGGCGGTGCCGTCGGCATCCTCGTTCAGCACGCCGCCGACCACCTCGACCTCCATCCCGACCGCCAGATCACCGACGCCCACCCCGGGCACCGCCTGCCCGAGCACGACCATCCCCTCGGCCTCCAGCTCCACGGCGACCAGGGTGTACGGGGTCCAGGGCGCCTCCGGGTCGGACACGTACGGCGCGGGCGGCCGGTACCGCCCGTCCGTGTAGGACCAGACCCGGCCGCGCGGGGACAGCGGGGTCTCGGCGAGCTCACCGCCGCCCGGGCAGTGCGGATTGCGGCAGTACGCGTCCTCGCGCGGGAAGAACACGGCGGCGCAGGCGGAGCACCGGGTGCCGAGCAGACGGAACCCACCGTCTGTGCCGACTGGGTCGTCCCCGGTGAACCACCCGCTGACCACGGGCGTGCGTGTGCGTTCCAAGACCCCTCCCGAAACCGAAATCTGACGAAGCGTCAGAAGTCTGTCAGGGAACGAGCGGGAGCGCACCCCCGGGAACGCACTCCTCGCACGGGTTCTCGGCGAGCCACTTCCGCGCGATCTCGCCGAGCTCCGCGTCCCGCCCGGCCAGCATCATCCGGATCATCTGCGCGTCCCCGCGCAGCGACCACCCCGGATTGCCGAAGGTGGCCGGGTTGTTCCGCTCGATCAGGAAGTGCGCCGGCCACGCCGTCCCGTACCCGATCACCGGGAGCGCGGCGAGGTACCGCTTCCGGCCGCGGGCCAGCCCGTAGACGGTGAGGGCGAGGCCGGACAGGGTGCCGGTGAGGTGGATCCAGCGGGTGGCGGCGCGGGAGTGCATGGCGACGTAGTAGGGCCAGAACTCCTCGTACGAACTGAATGTCATGCGGGCACGGTACTCAGCGGTGCACGGAGGCGACAGAGACGGGAAAATCGAAGTACGCGTCCGGGAACGCCTCCGGTGCGTACGTGAAATGCCACCACTCCTGGGGCAGGTTCACGAACCCCTGCCGGCCGAGCACCCGCCTGAGGAGGTCCCGGTGCTCACGGGCCGGACCCGTCACCCGCGGGCTGTCGGTGTGCGCGAGCGGATCGAAGAAGTCGAACGGCGTCCCCATGTCCAGGGGTGCCCGTCCCACCTCCGTCAAAGTCACGTCGACGGTGCTGCCACGGCTGTGCCCGGACCGCTCGGCGATGTACCCCTCCGGGATCAGCCGTTCCTTGGCCACCTCCGGATAGAACTCCGCCTTGGTCCGCTGATCCGCCCCGTCCCGGGCCCACCGCACGAACCGGTCGACGGCCCGCTGCGGCCGGTAGCAGTCGTACACCAGCAGCGAGTACCCCCGCCGCAGCACCTCCCGCTGAGCCCGCCGCAACGCCTCGGCGGCGGGCCGGGCGAGCAGACAGACGGGTTCGTCGTAGCCGTCCACGACCGCCCCGGTGAAGTTCCGCGTCGTGGCGTACCGCATCTCCTGCCCGATGCTCGCATCCACCTCGGCCACCACAACGAACCCACCGGCCACCGCACCCGCCCCCACGGGAGCGCCCGGGCGCGAGGCCGCCACACCGTCCGGCCCCACCGGCCCGGACGCGGCCACGGCCCTCGGCGTGCCCGCCGGGCCTGCCGCAGCCACCGCGCCTGCCGCAGCCACCGCTTCGGGCGCGACTGCCGTTCGGGGCGCGGCCCCCGTTCCGGGTGCGTGCGCTCCAGGCGTGCCCACCACCCCCGGCGCAGCCGCCGCCCCTGGCGTGCCCAGCACCCCCGGCGCGGCCGGCGCAACCAGCACTCCCAGTGCGCCCACCCATCCCGCAACGACAGCCATCCGCATGTCCCTTGGCATACCATCGCCGCATGCCGGCGCACCTGAAGGACTCGCACTGCTCCGCCTGTGGAGCCCTGTTCGATTCGGCCGACTGGCCCCGTACCTGCCCCTCGTGCGGCGCGGTCGCCTACCGCAATCCGCTCCCGGTCGCCGTCGCCCTGCTCCCCGTCGAGGACGAGCTCGGCACCGGCCTGGTGGTCATCACCCGCACCATCGAGCCCGCCCTCGGAGGCATCGCCCTGCCCGGCGGGTTCATGGACTTCGGCGAAGACTGGCGCGAGTCGGTCGTCCGCGAACTCCGCGAGGAGACCGGCATCCACGCCCCGGCCTCCGAGGTCGCCCTCGCCGACACCCTCAGCTCCTCGGCCGGCCACCTGCTCGTCTTCGGACTCCTGCCCGTCCGCCCGGCCGCCTCCCTCCCGGCATCGGCCCCGACGGACGAAACCACCGGCTGGCACGTCCTGCGCGGCCCGGAGCAGCTGGCGTTCCCCCTCCACACGAAGGCCGCCGGGGCGTGGTTCGCGGGCCGGTACACGCGTACGGCTTAGAGAGTGGCCGGGCCCCCGGCCACCGCTGCCCCCCGGGCCTGCCCCCGGCCACCGCTGCCCCCGGCCTGCCCGCGGCTGCTCAAAGCCCGCGCAGCACCACCCCCTCCACCCGCTCCCCGGCCTCGTCCTCCACCACCACCGCGTCCCCGGACCACCGCACCACGTACCGTTCCACCTCGCCCGGCTCGAAGCCCGGCCCGGGATCCCGGATCACCACCCCGCCGCCCGTGCGGCCCCGCGCCGGAGCCCACGCCTCCAGGGCCACCGACCCGTCGGCCGCCCGCACCGGCAGCAGCGCGCCCGCCCGTGCCAGTACCGGGATCCGGTCCGCCGGGGCGTCCAGCAGGATCTGGCCCGGCCCCTCGTACGCCCGGCCCGTCGCCGTGTCGTACCAGCGCCCGCGCGGCAACCGCACCGCCCGCCGGTCCGACCCGCACTCCAGCACCGGAGCCACCAGCAGCGCGTCACCGAGCAGGAAGGCGTCCTCGCAGTCCCGTAGCGCCCGGTCCTCCGGCGCCCCCCACCACAGCGGCCGCACGTACGGGGCCCCGGTCCGCCGCGCCAGATGGGCCAGCGTCACGAAGTACGGGCGCAGCCGCTCCCGTTCCGCCAGGACGGCCCGCGCGGCCAGAGTGGTCTCCTCCCCGAACTCCCACGGCTCCCGACGGCCGGCAAAGATCGCCGAATGGGTACGGAACAGCGGCAGGTACGACCCCAGTTGCAGCCACCGCAGGTACAACTCCGGCGAGGGCGAACCCCAGAAGCCGCCGATGTCCGGCCCCGAGTACGGCACCCCGCACAGCCCGAGGCCCAGCACCAGTGCCAGCGAGGCCCGCAGCCCGTCCCAGCTGCTCTCCACGTCACCCGACCAGGTGCCCCCGTACCGCTGCATCCCCGCCCATCCCGACCGGGAGAAGAGGAACGGCCGCTCGGCCGGGCGCAGCCGTACGAGTCCCTCCCAGCCGGCGCGCGCCATCGCGAGGGCGTACACGTTGTGCGCCTCCCGGTGGTCCCCGCCGGCCCCGTCCAGCGCGTGCCGCGCCGAACGGGGGAGCGTCCGCTCCCCGAACGGGGCGAAGGAGACCGGCTCGTTCATGTCGTGCCAGACCCCGGCGAAGCCCTGCGCGAGCCGCTCCTCGTACAGCCCGCCCCACCACCGCCGCACCGCCGGATCCGTGAAGTCCGGGTACGCGCACTCGCCCGGCCACACCTCGCCCCGGACCTCCCGGCCCGCCCCGTCCCGTACGAAGGCCCCGTGTGCGCCGACCGCGAGCCCCGCGGCGTGCACCGGGTCGCCGGCCTTCACCGCCGGGTCGACGATGGAGACCAGCCGGACGCCGCCGTCCGCCAACTCCCGTGCGAGCTTCGGCAGGTCGGGGAACCGCTCGCGGTCCACGGTGAAGACCCGGTGGCCGTCGTAGTGATCGATGTCCAGATGCACGGCCGACAGCGGCAGCCCGTGCTCGGCGTACCCCGCCACGATCCGGCGCACCTCCGCCGCGCTGCCGAACCCCCACCGTGCGTGCTGGTACCCGAGCGCCCACTCCGGAGGCACGGCGGCCCCGCCCGTCAGCCCGGACCAGCCCTGCAACACGCGCCCGGGTGGTCCCACCAGTACCCAGCACCGCAAGGGGCCGCCCTCCATGCGCAGTTCACAGGAGCCGGTCCGGTCCGCCCCCGAACCCGCGCCCTCCTCGCCCTCCCGCAACACCACCCGCCCGTCCCAGGAGTTGTCGTGGAACACCAGGTGCGTGCCCGCGTCCGCGACCACAAGCTGCACCGGCATCGTGATGTACAAGGGGTCCTCGCCGGACCCGGACCCGAACCCGCCCTCGGGATCGGTGTTCCACAGCCGGTAGCTCCCGTCCCGCAACCGCGGCCCCACCGCCCGCCCACCCAACCCGAACACCCGCGCGTCCGCCGCCACCTCACTGCGCAACAGCCACCGCGCGCCGCCGCCCCGCCCGCCCGCTCGGTCGCCGCGGCCCGTACCCCCGACTTGGCCCGTACCCCCGTCGCCGACGCAACCGTCCGCTCCCTCGACCCGGCCCGTACCGCCGGCTCCGCCGGCACCGGACCCACCGTCCGCTCCGCCCCCGATCCCCGGCCCTGCCGCACCACCCCCGGACCCGGCCGAGCGCTCCGCCACCGGGTCCCACCACCGCGGTGGCAGATCCCGCCGCAGCACCGTCCCGCCAGGGGTGCGCACCTCCACCGCCCCGTGCCGGGACACCGCCACCGTCACGCGCTCGGACACCACCCGCCACCCGCCGTCGGTGTCCGGCTCCAGCTCGGCGCGCGGATCCGGCTCCGGCCCGCTGCCCACCACCGCGTACGAGGGCGTCGGCGCGGCACCGTCCCAGCCCCAGAACACCGCCCCGCCCAGGGTGACCCGGATCAGCAGCTCCGAACGGGTGAACCGGAGCACCCCACCGCCCGGCCGGGCCTCGGTACCGGTCAGCAGACCCGGCACCCGCGCCCGCTCCGCACCCCGGGGCGCGAGCCCCGCCGCGTCCACGCGCCGGTTGCGCCAGGCCGAGCGCCAGGCGCGCCGCCCCCGCTCGCCGCCGAGGTCCTTCACCGCACGCACCAGCCCACGACCGTCCATGGCGCCCACCCTGCCACCGCCACCCGGCCCAGAAGGCGCCGTTCAACTGCCGTTCACCCGCAAAAGGATCACCGTCGACCGCCGATGACGGCTCTGGTGCGGATGTCGATCACATGGCATCGTCCCTGTGAGCCCCCGTGCGCACACCCCGCGCGCGATGGCACCGTACGAACACCACATGTCACACCACACGCCAGACCACGACACGCCCACGAAGCGCGAACCGCAGACGTGACCGGGAGCCGACGCATGACCGCAGCAGCCACCTCCTCCGAGCCCCTCTGGTCCCCGGGCCCCGACCGGATCGCCGCGGCCCGGATCACCGCCTTCCAGGCCTGGGCCGCCGAACACCACGGCGCCCCCGCGGACGGCGGCTACCCGGCCCTGCACAGCTGGTCCGTCGACGAGCTGGACACCTTCTGGCAGGCCGTCGCCGAGTGGTTCGACGTACGCTTCACCACCCCGTACGAGGCCGTCCTCGCGGACCGGTCCATGCCGGGCGCGCGCTGGTTCGAGGGCGCCACCCTCAACTACGCCGAGCACGCCCTGCGCGCCGCCGAGGACCCGGCCCGCGCCGCCGACGCGGCCCTGCTCCACGTGGACGAGACCCACGAGCCCACCCCCGTTACCTGGGCCGAGCTCCGCCGCCAGGTCGGCTCGCTCGCCGCCGAACTGCGCGCCCTGGGCGTGCGCCCCGGCGACCGGGTCAGCGGCTACCTCCCCAACATCCCCGAGGCCGTCACCGCCCTCCTCGCCACCGCCGCCGTCGGCGCCGTCTGGACCTCCTGCGCCCCCGATTTCGGCGCGCGCAGCGTCCTGGACCGCTTCCAGCAGGTGGAGCCGGTGGTCCTCTTCACCGTCGACGGCTACCGCTACGGCGGCAAGGAACACGACCGCCGCGACGCCGTCGCCGAACTGCGCGCCGAGCTCCCCTCGCTGCGCGCCGTCGTCCACATCCCGCTCCTCGGTACGCCGGCCCCCGCGGGCGCCCTCGACTGGTCGGCCCTCACCGCGGGAGAGAGGGAGCCGGTCTTCGAGCCGGTCCCCTTCGACCACCCGCTCTGGGTCCTGTACTCCTCCGGCACCACCGGCCTGCCCAAGGCCATCGTCCAGTCGCAGGGCGGCATCCTCCTCGAACACCTCAAGCAGCTCGGCCTGCACTGCGACCTTGGCCCCGAGGACCGCTTCTTCTGGTACACCTCCACCGGCTGGATGATGTGGAACTTCCTCGTCTCCGGCCTGCTGACCGGAACGACGGTCGTGCTCTACGACGGCAGCCCCGGATTCCCCGACACCGGTGCCCAATGGCGCATCGCGGAGCGGACCAAGGCCACGCTCTACGGGACCTCCGCCGCCTACGTGATGGCCTGTCGCAAGGCGGAGGTCCATCCCTCCCGCGACTTCGACCTCTCCGCCGTGAAGTGCGTGGCCACCACCGGATCCCCGCTGCCGCCCGACGGCTTCCGCTGGCTCCACGACGAGGTGGCCGAGGACCTGTGGATCGCCTCCGTCAGCGGCGGCACCGACGTCTGCAGCTGCTTCGCCGGCGCCGTCCCCACCCTCCCCGTCCACATCGGCGAGCTCCAGGCCGCCTGCCTGGGCACGGACCTCCAGGCCTGGGACCCCTCCGGCAAGCCCGTCATCGGCGAGGTCGGCGAGCTCGTCGTCACCAACCCCATGCCGTCCATGCCGATCCGCTTCTGGAACGACCCGGACGGCAGCCGCTACCGCGACAGCTACTTCGAGATGTTCCCCGGCACCTGGCGCCACGGAGACTGGATCACGATCACCGACCACGGCTCCGTCGTGATCCACGGCCGCTCCGACTCCACCCTGAACCGCCAGGGCGTCCGGATGGGCTCCGCCGACATCTACGAGGCCGTCGAGAGACTTCCCGAGATCAAGGAATCGCTGGTCATCGGCCTGGAAGAGCCGAACGGCGGTTACTGGATGCCGCTCTTCGTACACCTCGCGCCCGGCGCCGTCCTCGACGACGGCCTCCGCTCCCGGATCAAGGCCACGATCCGCGAGGAGCTCTCTCCGCGCCACGTCCCGGACGAGATCATCGAGGTCCCCGGCATCCCGCACACCCTCACCGGCAAGCGCATCGAGGTCCCGGTCAAGCGCCTCCTCCAGGGCGCCCCGATGTCCAAGGCGGTCAACCCCGGCTCGGTGGACAACCTCGACCTCCTGCACTTCTACGAGGAGCTCGCCCGCACCCGCGGCTGACACGAGCGGCCACTGTCAGTGGCGATGATTACTCTGAGTGAGCAAGCGATCGCGTCACTCAGGGGGAACCATGCCACGCTCGAACCACACCGGGACCGCCACCACCACGGGTCGTCCCGCCCGCACCGGCAGGCGCCGCACCCTGCGCCGCGAAGTCCCCAGCACCGTCGGCCTCCTGGCCGACGCCGGGGACTTCGCGGCCATGCGCGGGTACCGCAGCTTCGCCTTCGACGACCACCGCGACTACCTGGACCACGTGGACCGGCTGCTCCGCTCCCTCGCGGCCCGGGGCATCCACATCACCGTCGCCCTCTTCGACCCGGTGGAGTACGCGGACTTCTGCGCGGACCACGGACTGGACCCGGACACCCCCGGGGCCCGCACCCGCTTCACCGCCGAACTGGGCGGCGCCACCGGCGGCCTCCCCTATGCCGGCCAGCCCATCGACGAACTGGTCCCGCTCCTCGTGGACTCGGCCGTCCGGCAGGCCACCTGGGAGTACGCGAGCTCGCTGCTGGCCGAAGTGGGCCGCTGCGCCGACTGCGGGGAGGACATCGGGACCGCCTCCTTCGAGCGCGCCGCCGAGGCGCTCCGGCGCCTCGTGGACCGGGCCGGTCCGGGCCACCACCACCTGGTGTGCAGCGTCCCGGCGCAGGAGGAACAGCTGGTGGCGGTCCTGCACGCCGACACCGGCCCCGGCGGCCGCCCCCGGGTCGACGGCCGCGACGGCCTCGACTTCGTGACCGTCCTCGCCGCGGGCCTGGCCCTGGGCGGACCCGGGGGACTGGTCCTGCGCAGCACCACCGAGGGAGACCGGGACCGCGTCCACGGCTGGCGCCTGGACCGTGGCCGCCTGGTACCCCTCTCGGCGGCGGCGGTCTTCAACGCCTACTGCACCGACGCCGACACCGGAGAGCCCGTGGGCCCCGAGCCCGGCGTCGAATACTGCCCCGGCTACGAGGTGGACGAACCGGGCCCGCACCACTGAGCCGGGCGCACCCCGCCCACCCGGCAACGGCCGAGGGGCCCCCGCCACCGGCGAAGGCCCCTCGAACGTCGCTCCACGCCAACCGGCGCGGCGCTTTCTCTGCTTACTCGCCGGACAGCACTGCCTGGGCGGCCACCCGGGCCTCCTCGGCGGTGTCCGAGGCACGCGCGGCGGCAGCCGCACGCTCGCACTGCGCGAAGGTGTACTTGGCCAGCGTGGCCCGCACGTAGGGAATCGAAGCGGCACCCATCGAAAGAGAGGTGACACCCAGACCCGTCAGCACACAGGCCAGCAGCGGGTCGGAGGCGGCCTCGCCACAGACGCCGCAGCTCTTGCCCTCGGCCTTGGCGGCCTCGGCCGACATGGCGATCAGGTCGAGCAGCGCGGGCTGCCACGGGTCCTGCAGTCGCGATACGGCACCGACCTGACGGTCGGCGGCGAAGGCGTACTGGGCCAGGTCATTGGTGCCCAGCGAGAGGAACTCGACCTCCTGGAGGATCGAGCGCGCCCGCAGCGCGGCGGAGGGGATCTCCACCATCGCACCGAACTTCGCCTTCAGCCCGGCCTCGCGGCACGCGTCCGCGAACGCCTTGGCGTCGATGCGGTCGGCCACCATCGGGGCCATGACCTCGAGGTAGACCGGCAGCCCTTCGGCGGCCTTGGCCAGCGCGGTGAGCTGCGTACGCAGCACGTCCGGGTGGTCGAGCAGCGAACGCAGACCACGGACACCCAGAGCCGGGTTCGGCTCGTCGGCCGGGGTCAGGAAGTCCAGCGGCTTGTCGGCGCCGGCATCCAGAACGCGTACGACGACACGGCCCTCGGGGAAGGCTTCGAGGACCTTGCGGTACGACTCGACCTGCTTCTGCTCGGTCGGCGCGTGCTTGCTGTCGTCCAGGAAGAGGAACTCGGTGCGGAACAGGCCCACACCCTCTGCCCCGGCATCGACGGCCGCCGGCACGTCCGCCGGACCGCCGATGTTGGCGAGCAGCGGCACCTTGTGACCATCGGAGGTGGCACCCGGACCGGAAGACGCGGAGAGAGCCGCCTTGCGCTCGGCGGCCGAGGCCTCCAGCTCGGCCCGCTTCGCCGCGCTCGGCTCCACGAACAGGTCGCCGGTGCTGCCGTCGACGGCGATGACCGTACCTTCGGCGATCTCACCGGCACCCGGCAGCGCCACGATGGCCGGCACGCCCAGCGCCCGCGCGAGGATCGCGCTGTGGCTGGTCGGGCCGCCTTCCTCGGTCACGAAACCGAGGACCAGCGCCGGGTCGAGCAGAGCGGTGTCGGCGGGAGCCAGGTCCCGCGCGATCAGCACGTACGGCTCGTCGCTGTCGGGCACACCCGGCATCGGCACGCCGAGCAGGCGCGCGACGATGCGGTTGCGCACGTCGTCCAGGTCGGCCACGCGGCCGGCCATGTACTCACCCGCACCGGCGAGCAGGTCACGGTAAGCGGCGAACGCGTCGTACACACCGCGCTCGGCGGTGCTGCCGACGGCGATGCGCCGGTCGACGTCCGCCATGAGCTCGGGGTCCGTGGCGATCATCGCCTGGGCCTCGAGCACGTGCTGGGCCTCGCCACCGGCCAGCTGGCCCCGGGCGATCAGGTCGGCCGATACAGCCTCCACGGCCTGACGGGCGCGCCCCTGCTCGCGCTCCGCCTCGTCCGCGGTGATCTGCTTCGCCGGCGGTTCGAGAACCGCCGTGCCCATGTGCCGGACCTCGCCGATCGCCACACCGTGGCTCACGCCGACGCCTCGCAGCGTTGTCTCCATTTCACCCGTCTCCGATTGAGCGGCGGGTCCACCCGCCGCGTTGGATGTCCAGTTCGCCCGAGCAGGCGGATACGTCACTGCCAGCCGAAGAGAACGTCTCCGGCCTTCATGTCTCCGGCCTCGACGACATCAGTGAGGGAGTCGGCAGTCGCTTCCAGCGCCACGACGGGGCAGATGGGGGACTTGCCGGCAGCCTCGACGGCCGAGGGGTCCCAGCGAATGACCTCCTGGCCGCGGGTCACGGTGTCGCCCTTGTTGACGAGCAGCTCGAAGCCCTCGCCGTTGAGCTGAACGGTGTCGATGCCCAGGTGCGTGAGCACACCGTGGCCTTCGCCGTCGACGACGACGTACGCGTGCGGGTGCAGGGAGACCACTACACCGTCTACGGGGGACACAGCCGCCGAAGGCTCGCGCACGGGATCAATGGCGGTACCCGGTCCCACCATCGCGCCGGAGAACACCGGATCGGGCACTGCCGCGAGTCCGATGGCGGTCCCGGCAAGTGGGGACGTCACGCTGGTCATGGGGGCCTCCCAGGGGTGGGGCTTCGTCGTGTCGCCGTCACTACCTGTCGCGAACGGCGTACTCTCCAGAAGGATAAGTCACAAGATGTTCGGGTTCGCCCGATGTTGGTCCCGAACTGGACTGGTCCTTCGGCACGGAGACTAGTGGACTAGACCGGTGGACTAGACCATACGCCTGAATCGATTTGCTTGGGCCCTGGCCGACCTGTACTGTCGTGACTCCCGCCAGGAAGCCCCGCGTGAACATTTCGCGAACGGCCGATGGACGGGACTCCTCCTCTCTCTTTTTCTGATCTTGATCTCTCCTTCTTTCCGCATGCCTATTCGGCAAAACGGAGAGTGGTCAGAGCGAAGGAAAAGGACTGATAGAGTCGGACTCGCCGGAAAGGGAAAACGCGAAAGCGGATGACCTGGAAGGCGGAAAACGAGCAAGACAGGCTCTGGTAGAGTCTGAAACGCAAGAACAGAACGAAAAGCCCGGAGGAAAGCCCGAGAGGGTGAGTACAAAGGAAGCGTCCGTTCCTTGAGAACTCAACAGC
>NZ_JBHVYI010000103.1:0-28200 GCF_042880975.1 Streptomyces sp. NPDC058289 | reverse complement strand
CCGCAGGACCATCCCGGCCCTGCCGGGGCCCATTCAGCCCCGCGGGGGCAGATTCAGCCCCGCCGGCGTTTGAGGCGCGGGGCGCGGGGCTGAGCCCCGTCCACCGGCCCGGGGCCGGACTCGGCGAGCAGCACCGTCAACCCCGGCGCCGCATCCTCGCCCTCGGACTCGGCCCGCCAGAAGTCGACGGCCTCCTCCAGGATCTCGCGCAACGTCTCCCAGTCCGCAGGCCGAGCCTCCGCATACCCGCGCCACGAGGTCACGGCAAGCAGCCGCCCGGCTGCAGCCGGCAACCACGACAGATCCTTCAGCGCATCCGACAGCGCATCCCAGTTCCCCCCGACCCACGACGGCAGCCGCAGCGCGCCCCCACACCGCCGCATGAGCTCCGCTTTGCTCCGTACGCCGTCCAGATCCAGCCGTACGGTCGCCCAGCCGGCGGCCTCGGCAGCTTCGAGCGCGGGGGCCAGGGGCCGCGGGTCCAAGGTCATCGGAGAACCGCCTTGAAGGTCTCGTAGTGGTCGTCCGTGTAGAAGAACTCCCCGCCCCCGCCGGTCACGATCCGCCGGGCCCCACGGTCCCGCTCACCGGGCGTCTTCACGGTGAACTCGTGGTAATAACCGCGCTTCTGCTGCGGCAGGACCTTCTCGAAATTGCCGAAGACGGTCCCGTCCTGCCGGTACTGGTACGGCCCGCCCTTGTCGATCAGCGTCAGCACGTCCCGGGCCTGTTGCGGCAATGCCGAAGCCCGTACCGTCGCCATGCCCTTCGCCCATCCGGGCGTCGGCACAGCGGAACTCGCTGCCCCGCTCGGGGCAACGTCAACGCCGGAGCCGGCGCTCGCGCTCGTACTGGTGGCGGCGGCAGGCGCGGGTTTCTTCCCGCTGCAACCCACCGCACCGACCAGCGCCGCGCAGAGGAACACGGCCCCCAGCACACGCAGCAACGATCGGGGCACGTTCCGAAAGATCATGCACCGATCGTGCCAAATATCCGATTCTCCCGCGAATCGCGCGGTGTCTTCAGAGGGCGGACATCTTGGTGTACGGACTCAGGATGCGCTTACGGACCTCAGGCCCGAATTCGACGAGGACAGCGATCCCCTCCTCAATGGCGACGACACGGCCGAGGCCGTGCTCATCGTGAGAAACCCGGTCGCCGACGCTGAAGTGCCGGAGGGGCGCTTCCACGGGGGCCTTGAACGGGCTGGACGGCAGATGGCGGCGAGGTACTGCGGACTTTGTCATTGAACCCAGTATGCGCCCAGCAGGCCGTTGAACGGTCCGCCGTTCGGATCTCAATTACGGCACCATCCGCATCGGCGAACCTCACGTGCCCGCGTTTGACCGGCATTCGTCCGGACAATCGGACCAATCCGAACAATCACTCGTCGGGGTCGGCCCGCTCCAGAGCCGGCCGCAGACCGGGCTCCGATTCGGTCAGCAGATAGTCCGCGACAGCGGTGTCGGTGACCAGGCTGGTGACCAGCCCCGAGCGCAGCACGGCCCCGATCGCGGACGCCTTGCGCAGCCCGCCGGCGATGGCGACGACCTCGGGGATCCGGCGCAGCCGGTCCGCCTCCACGGTGATGCAGCGCTCGCCGAGGTCCCGCCCGACCCGGCGCCCCTCGGCATCGAACAGGTGGGCGGACATCTCGGCGGCGACGCCCAGCGAGGCGTAGTGCGCCCGCTCCTCGTCGCTCAGCATGTCGTGGACGGTCGAGATGCCCGGCTCCCAGGACCCGATGGAGACGGCGGCGACGGTCACCTTGTCGAAGTACTCGAAGGCCCGCGCGATCCCCGTCTGGTTCCGCAGGGCGGCCGCGGTGGCCGGATCGGGCAGCAGCATCGGCGCGTAGATGGGGTGGGCGTCGCCGCCCGACACCTGCGCGGCCCTGCGCACGGCCTCCACGGACCCGCGCTCGGCCGTCCCGGCGTCGTACACGCCCGTCAGCTGGACGACGGTGCACGGAGGCAGCCGGTGCAGGGAAGCGGCCATGTGGATGGTCGACCGCCCCCACGCAAGGCCCAGTACGTCGCCCTCGTTGACGAGCTCACCCAGCAGATCGGCGGCTACGGCCCCCAGGTTCTCCGGGTCCGGCGCGTCCTCGGTGGCATCGGCGGGAGACTCCACGACCACGGCGTGCCGCAGCCCGTACCGGGCGCGCAGCGCGTCGGACCGCTCCGCGTCCAGCTCGGCCGGTACGCGGATCTCGATGCGTACGAGGTCGCGCTCCAGAGCGGTCTCCAGGACCCGGGCCACCTTGAAGCGGCTCACGCCGAACTCCTCGGCGATCTGGATCTTGGACTTCCCCTCCAGATAGAAGCGGCGCGCCATGGCCGCCGCCTGCACCAGCTCCGCGGGTCCCATCCGCAGGGCTGACCGTCCCGCCGACATTGCAGACACCGCGTTCTCCTCACTGCTGTTCACACCATCGTGTTCACACTCTCGACTCGCCGTTCATCCTGTCAGATCCGACGGCCGTTGATCAGCCTGGACAGCTCCCGTTCACCGAGCTGTTCACCAAGCCTTGTTTCAGTGGTTGCAAGCCCAGGGCGCAGCAGCGATCGCCGCACCCGCCTGGTCACGCAGCGTACGTACGGCTGCCGCCGGATCGACCGCTCCGTAGACCGCGCTGCCCGCCACGAACACGTCGGCGCCGGCCTCGGCGCACCGCTCGATGGTCGTGGCGGATACTCCTCCGTCGACCTGGAGCCACAGCTGCAGACCGTGCTTGGAGATGAGCTCCCGGGTCCGGCGGATCTTGGGCAGCATGATGTCGAGGAAGGGCTGACCGCCGAAGCCGGGCTCCACGGTCATGATCAGCAGCATGTCGAGCTCGGGAAGGATGTCCTCGTACTGCTCGATGGGCGTCGCGGGCTTCAGCGCCATGGACGCCCGCGCCCCCTTGGCCCGGATCTCCCGCGCGAGCCGTACGGGCGCGGCGGCGGCCTCGGCGTGGAAGGTCACGGAACCCGCGCCGGCCTCGATGTACTGGGGGGCCCAGCGGTCGGGGTCCTCGATCATGAGGTGCAGATCGAGCGGGATGTCCGTCGCCCGGCTGAGCGACTCCACGATCGGCACGCCGAGGGTGAGGTTCGGGACGAAGTGATTGTCCATGACGTCGACATGCAGCCAGTCGGCCCCCTGAACGGCCTTCGCCTCCTCGGCGAGCCGGGCGAAGTCGGCGGACAAGATGCTGGGATTGATCTGAACGGCCATGCCCCAAGCGTGCCATGCCGCCAACGCCTTCCGGCCACTACCCCGGAACTGGAGTGCGGGGGTGCGGGATCGGGCATCCCCGCGTGCGCGATCGAGCGTCCCCGCGTGCGCGATCGAGCGTCCCCGCGTGCGCGATCGAGCGTCCCCGCGTGCGCGATCGAGCGTCCCCGCGTGCGCGATCGGGCATCCCCGCGTGCGCGATCGAGCGTCCCCGCGTGCAGGATCGGGCGTCCCCTCATCCCGGATCGGGCATCCCGCATGCGGGATCGGGTGTCCCCCTCCTCAGCCGGCCGCACCCCCGGACGGATCCCCGTAGCGCGCCGCGACCGCCGCGGCACGGTCGCGCAGCCACGTGCGCAACGACTGCGGGGTCAGGGCCTCCCCGTCCGTGCCGAGCTGCCACAGGGCCCAGCGGGCATGTCGTGCGTCCTGGAAGGTGACCTCCAGGCGCAGCCAGCCGTCTGCGTCGGGTTCCTCCGCGCGGACCGCCAGCGCGGTGTCGAGCAGGTCTTCCCGCCGCTCCGGGTTAACCCGGAGCAGCACGGCGATGTGGTCGCCGCCGGAGAGGAACCGCGCGGAGCGCTCCTGCCAGATCCGGTCCAGATCGACCCGGTTCGGCCGCTCGGCCGCTTCGGGGAGTTCCTCGGCGGCCAGCACGCGCGACAGCCGGTAGGTGCGGTCCTCGCCTGATCGCGTGGCCAGCAGGTAGCCCCGGTCCCGTACGGTGACCAGCCCGATCGGGTCCACCGTGCGCCACTGCGGCGTCTCGCCCGTGGCCGCGTAGCGGATCCGGAGCTTGTGTCCGGCGAGCACCGCGCGCCGGACCTCGATCATCGCGCCGCCGGGCACCTCCTCGGCGACCAGCCGGCGCGAGAGCAGGTCGGACTCCGGGTCGACGAGGAAGCGCTGGGCCGCGTCACCGGCGGCGACCCGGTGGCTCTCGGGCAGCGCGTCGACCACCTTGCGCATCGCCGAAGCGAGCTCCGGTCCCAGCCCGAACACCTGCTCGCCGCGCCCCGATCCGGCGGCCAGCAGGGCGAGGGTCTCGTCGTGGTTCAGGCCGGTGAGCTCGGTGCGGAATCCGGGCGACAACGCGAAACCGCCGTGCCGGCCGCGTTCGGCGTAGACCGGGACCCCCGCGGTCGACAGCGCCTCGATGTCGCGCAGCACCGTACGGGTGGATACCTCCAGCTCGCGGGCCAGCGTGTCCGCGGTCAGCCGACCGCGCTGACGCAACAGCAGCACCAGCGAGACCAACCGGTCTGCGCGCATGCAAAAACTTTATCGGAATACACGACAGAGGGTGTCGTGATTCCTTGCGAGGCTCGTCCACACAACGTCTTCGGCACTGAACCAAACGAACCAATGGAGCTGACATGGCACTGCACCGCACCGCGATCAACCCGGTGACCTGGTCCGTCGAGATGGGCTTCAACCAGGGCGAGGTCGTCTCCGGCCAGACCCGGACCCTCTACATCTCCGGCCAGACCTCGATGAGCGGCGAGGGCAAGCCCGAGCACGACGGGGACATGGCGGCGCAGCTGGCGCTGAGCATCGACAACGTGGAGGCCGTCCTCGCCGAGGCCGGCATGTCCCTCGCGAACCTCGTCCGGCTCAACGTCTACACGACCGACGTCGACCTGCTCTTCCGGCACTACGGCGAGCTGGCGGCGCGGCTGGGCGCCGCCGGGGCGGCGCCGGCCACCACCATGCTCGGGGTGACGCGGCTGGCGATCCCCGGCCAGCTGGTCGAGCTGGAGGGAACCGCCGTCGCGTGACGCGACCGGGCCGACCGGCTAAGCGGTCCTGCGGATCAGCGCCAGGTACATCGCGTCGGTCCCGTGCAGGTGCGGCCACAGCTGTACGTCCGGGCCGTCGCCCAGCGCCGGAACCTCCTGCATGTACGGCCGCGCGTCGATCAGTTCCGCCGCGATGGGGGCCGCACCGGCGCCCCGCCCCTTCAGTACGTCCTCCACCACCACCCGGGTCTCCGCCAGGTGCGGCGAGCAGGTCGCGTAGCCCACGACGCCGCCCACCCGGACGGCCGAGAGCGCCTCGCGCAGCAGCCCGCGCTGGAGCGGCGCGAAGCTCTCCAGGTCCTCCGGCCGGCGGCGCCAGCGCGCCTCCGGGCGGCGGCGCAGCGCGCCAAGGCCCGAGCAGGGCACGTCCATCAGGACGCGGTCGAAGGAGCCCGGCAGCCACGGCGGGCGCGTTCCGTCGGCCGTGATGACCTGGTAGGGGCCCGGGTTGCCGGCGAGCGCCCGCTCGACCAGCCGTGCCCGGTGGGGCTGCTTCTCGGAGGCCAGCAGGAAAGCACCCCGCTGGGCGGCCAGCGCCGCGAGCAGCGCGGCCTTGCCGCCCGGTCCGGCGCAGCCGTCCAGCCAGCGCTCGTCGCGACCCTCGACCGGGACGGCCGCCAGGGCCATCGCGACCAGCTGGCTGCCTTCGTCCTGCACGCCGGCGCGGCCCTCGCGCACCGCCTCCAGCGCACCCGGTTCGCCGCCCTCGGCCATCCTGACCGCGTACGGGGACCAGCGTCCCGGCAGCGCCGAGTCCTCGCCCACCGCCTCCAGCAGCTCCTGCGCCGTGGACCGCCCGGGCCGCGCCACGAGCGTGACCTCGGGCCGCTCGTTGTCGGCCTCCAGCAGGTCCTCGATCCCGGCGCGGCCGCCGCCCAGCGAGTCCCACAGGGCGCTGACGACCCACCTCGGGTGCGAGTGGAAGACCGCGAGGTGCTCCTCGGCGTCGTCCTCGTACGGCGGGGCGACCTTCTCCAGCCACTCCTCCAGGTCGTGCGCGGAGATCTTGCGCAGCACCGCGTTGACGAACTTCGCCCGCCCGTCGCCGAGCACCACCCGGGCCAGCTCCACGCTCGCGGACACCGCCGCGTGGGTGGGGATCCGGGTCCCGAGCAGCTGGTGCGCGCCGAGCGAGAGCACGTCGAGCACCGGCGGGTCGACCTCGCGCAGCGGGCGGTCGATGCAGGCCTTGATGACCGCGTCGTACGTGCCCTGGCGGCGCAGGGTCCCGTACACGAGCTCGGTGGCCAGCGCCGCGTCCCGCGCCTGGAAGGTCTCGTCCTTGCGGGCCTTCTTCAGCAGCGGCGGCAGCACGAGGTTCGCGTACGCATCGCGCTCGTCCACCGCCCGCAGCACCTCGAAGGCCAGCATCCGGACGGGGTCCTTCTTGGGCCTGCGGTGCGGCTTGGCCGACTTGGCCGGCTTGCTACGAGGCTGCTCGCTCACGTGAAAGGTGCTCCGGGGTTACGGGAAGAACTGCAAGAGACAAAAAGAGGAATCGCGAAGAACTGCGAAAATCAGCCTACGTCGGCCCCGCCGCCCAGCCGCTCACCCGGAGCGATGCGCACCCCGCGCGCCCAGTCGGCGGCCTTCATCGGCTTCTTGCCCTGCGGCTGCACCCAGAGCAGCTCCACGGCGTGCGAGCCGGTGCCGACGTAGACGTTGTTCTTGGCCACGCCCAGGTCGCCCGGCTTCAGGTCGGTCCGGTCCGCGACCGGCGCGACCGAGACCAGCTTGAGCCGCTCCCCGCGGAAGACCGTCCACGCGCCCGGCGCCGGGGTGCAGCCGCGCACCAGCCGGTCGACGCGCATCGCGGGCGCGTGCCAGTCGACCCGGGCGTCCTCGACGGTGATCTTCGGCGCGAGCGAGACCCCGTCGGCGGGCTGCTCCACCGCGCGCAGGGTGCCGTCCTCGATGCCGTCCATGGTGGCGACCAGCAGCCCGGAGCCGGCGAAGGCGAGGCGGGTCAGCAGGTCGCCGCTGGTGTCGGTGGGCCGGATCTCCTCGGTGAGGATCCCGAAGACCGGGCCGGTGTCGAGCCCCTCCTCGATCCGGAAGGTGGAGGCACCGGTGACCTGGTCCCCCGCCATGATCGACTGCTGCACGGGTGCGGCACCGCGCCACGCGGGCAGCAGCGAGAAGTGCAGGTTGACCCAGCCGTGCTTGGGGATGTCCAGGGCGCCCTTGGGAATCAGCGCGCCGTACGCGACCACCGGGCAGCAGTCGGGGCCGATCTCGCGCAGCCGGGCCTGGAACTCCGGGTCGCGCGGCCGCACGGGCTTGAGGACCTCGATGCCGGCTTCCTCGGCGCGCTCGGCGACGGGGCTGGCGACGAGGCGACGGCCCCGGCCGGCCGGAGCGTCGGGCCGGGTGACGACGGCGGCGACCTCGTGGCGCCCGGAGGCGATCAGAGCGTCCAGGGCGGGCACGGCGACCTCGGGGGTGCCTGCGAAGACGAGCTTCACTGGGGTCTACCTCGCTATCTCGGCTGTCAGCAGCGCATCAGTCTATGCGGTGGCCGCACACCGTCCCACTTGCGAGGCGACGCCCGCCCGAGGGGGCGTACGCACACACGCGCGCTCCTCGCATATGCCGACACGCCCCCATAGCGTGACCTGCCCACCGGGTAGCGCGTTGGTCAAGAGAGATTGACCGAAACGGGCCGCGAAACAGAACGGTGTCTGCGGCCCGATCCGCTCTTCAGCACCGGTTCGAGAGGCTTCTTCATGGCCGACCACGCCACCCACGACGCCCAAGCACGGGCCAGCCTGCACCTCCTGGTGCGGGACATCGAGCGGGTTCGCCGGCAGGTGGATGCTCTGCGTACGCTCACCGCTCAGCTCGGCAACGTCTACCGCCCGCGCCGCTCAGGCCCCTCCACCGGCTTCGTCGTCTACGGCCGGGCACCCGCACCCACCGTCCGCCTCGCGCAGGAACTGCGGGACAGCGTCGAGACGCTGGTCACCGCCGCGGTGGACTTCGACCGCTCGCTCGGCTTCTCGTGGGACGCGGTCGGCTCGGCGCTCGGCGTCACCAAGCAGGCCGTCCACCGGCGCTACGGTGCCCGCCGGGCGCAGAGCGCCGAGCCCGGCAGCGCCGAGCGGGAGCCGCTGGCCGAGGGCACGACGCCCCGGACCCTGGGGCCGCTGCCCACCGTCCCGGCGGCGCGCTCGGTGCCGCCGCAGCCGGTGCGCGAGGAGGCGGGCGCGTCCCGCCCCGGCGCCTTCCCCGGCCCCCGCAACGGCTGACCCACCCCCGTCGGGACGCCGACCCCCGACGACCCCCGCCCCCGGCGAACCAGACCACCCGCCGGGGGCTTCCGTCGTCCCCGCCCGCCGTCCGGGACGCAGCCAATCCAGCCGTCCGGCGTTTGAGGACCGGGGTCCGGGGCGGAGCCCCAGGAGCAGTTCAGCCCGTCCGGCGTTGAGGACCGGGTCCGGGCAGCGCCCGGGGAACGGGCGAAGGGCGGGTAGGGGACTCCGCCCCGCAGGGCCGCCCCACCCCTCAGCCGATGTCCAGCGGATCGATCCGGATCCGGACCGCCTCCGCCACCGGAACCCCCTTCGCCATCCGAGCCACCTGCGCCGCCTTCAGCGCAGCGGCCAACGCGGCCCCGCTCCCGGGCGGGACCCGGACCAGCGCCCGCTCCCCCGCGGACGGCTCCCCCCGCCGCCCGGGCAACGGCACGGGCCCCAGCACCTCCGCGTCCGGCGGCAACCCGGCCCCCGCCAGGAAGGCCTCGACCGCCTCCGCGCTCCCCGCCGCGACCGCCGCCATCCGGGAGACCGGCGGGAACCCGAGCTGTGCCCGCTCCGCCAGCTCCCGTACCGCGTGCCCGACGGGATCCCACCGCACCAGCGCCTGGACCGGCCGCAGCGTCGGCTCGGCGACGACCACCACCTGTCCGTCCCCCCGTACCAGCGAGGCCGCCGCGATCCACCGCCGCAGCGCGTCCTCGCTCGCCCGCAGGTCGGGCCGGCTCAGCATGGCCCAGCCGTCCAGCAGCAGCGCCGCCGCGTATCCGGCGCCCGCCGCGACCGGCTCGGCGCCGGGCGTGGACACCACCAGCGCGGGTCGGTCCGGCACCTCGTCCAGGATGTGGTCGCGCCCGGAGGTCCGTACGGGGACGGCCGGGAAGGCCCGCCCCAGTTCCTCGGCGGTCCGCCGCGCGCCCACCACCTGGGCCCGCAGCCGGAACGATCCGCATTCCTCGCAGTGCCAGGCCGGCTCGGCCCGACCGCACCACCCGCAGTGCAGGTCCCGCGCGTCGGGCGCCTCCAGGGGCCCCGCGCAGACCGTGCACCGCGCCGGCGTCCGGCACCGCTCGCAGGCCAGCCGGGGCACGTAGCCGCGCCGGGGCACCTGGACGAGCACGGGCCCGGTCTTCAGTCCCTCCCGTACGGTCTCCCACGCGAGGCTCGGCAGCCGGGCGGCCCGCGCGGCCCCGTCCCGGGCCAGCAGCTCGTCTCCGACGGTCCGGATCCGGGGCGCGCACGTCCGTACCGTCTCGCGGTCGGCGACCAGCGGCCGGGCCCAGCCGGACTCGACGAGCTGCGCGGCCTCCACCGTGCAGCTGGTGCTGCCCACCAGGAAGGCGCAGCCGTCGGTGACCGCGCGCAGTTCCAGCACCTCCCGCACGTGCGGGAAGGGGGCGTGGACGTCGCTGTGGCTGGAGTCGCCGTCGTCCCAGACCGCGACGAGCCCGAGGTCCCGTACGGGAGCGAACATCGCGGCCCTGGTACCGACCACGGCCCGCACCGAGCCCCGGCTGACGGCCAGCCACTGGCGGTAGCGCTTCTCCGGCCCGGACTCGGCGGTCAGCAGCGCGTGGCGCCCCTCGCCGAGCAGGGCGGTGAGCGCCGCGTCCACGCGGGCCGCGGTGCGCCCGTCGGGGACCACCGTGAGGGCGCCGCGTCCGGAGGCGAGGGTGGCGGCCATGGCGCGGGCCAGCTCGTCGGCCCAGCCGGGGCCGGGCAAGGCCGTCCACACGGCGCGCGGGGTGCCGCCGCCCGCCAGGGCCCGCAGGAAGCCGGGGCCTGCTCCGTACCGCGCCCAGCCGGCGGGCTCGGGCGCAGCCGGCGGGGGCAGCGGTTCGGGGGACGGCTTGGCTTCGGCGCGGGCGCTGCGCGCGGGCAGCGCGAGCTGGAGCACGTCGGCGAGGCTGCCGGCGTACCGGTCGGCGACGGCGCGGGCGAGGGCGAGCATGCGGGGGCCGAGGACGACCTCGGGCGAGACGACCTGGGCGAGGGCGGCGAGGGCTCCGTTGTAGTCGGACTCGGCGCGGCGCTCGATGACGAAGCCGTCGATGAGCCCGCCGCCCTCGCGGCGGCCGCCGTGGACCCGGTGGGAGCCCGCGCCGAAGCGGACCCGGACGCGGACGCCGGGCTGGGCGGACTCGGAGAGTTCGGCGGGGACCGCGTAGTCGAAGAGCCGGTCGAGGTGGAGCACGCCCTTGTTCACGAGGACCCGGGCCACGGGCAATTCCTCGGCGACGGAGGCCCCGCGCCAGGTCCGCGGCTTGGCCTTGGGCGCCTTGGCCTTCGCCTCGGCGACCATCTCCCGCATCAGCGCGAGCTGCTCCGGCGGACCGCCCGGCCCGCTCCGCTCCCCCGCGTCATTGGTGCTGCTCACACCCGCATTCTTACCAAACCCCACCGACAACGGCGGACGGGCCCGCACGCACGGACGGCCCCGGACCACGAGGGTCCGGGGCCGTCCGTCGAACGGGTGCTCTTGGCGGTCCTACAGGCCGGCAGCGGTCCGCAGGGCGTCCACGCGGTCGGTGCGCTCCCAGGTGAAGTCCGGCAGCTCGCGGCCGAAGTGGCCGTAGGCGGCGGTCTGGGCGTAGATCGGGCGCAGCAGGTCGAGGTCGCGGATGATCGCGGCCGGACGCAGGTCGAAGACCTGGCCGATGGCGTTCTCGATCTTCTCGACGTCGACCTTGTGCGTGCCGAAGGTCTCGACGAACAGACCGACGGGCTCGGCCTTGCCGATCGCGTACGCGACCTGGACCTCGCAGCGCGAGGCCAGACCGGCGGCGACCACGTTCTTGGCGACCCAGCGCATGGCGTACGCGGCGGAGCGGTCGACCTTGGACGGGTCCTTGCCCGAGAAGGCGCCGCCACCGTGACGGGCCATGCCGCCGTAGGTGTCGATGATGATCTTGCGGCCGGTCAGGCCGGCGTCGCCCATCGGGCCGCCGATCTCGAAGCGGCCGGTGGGGTTGACCAGCAGGCGGTAGCCCTCGGTGTCGAGCTTGATGCCGTCCTCGACGAGCTGGTTCAGGACGTGCTCGACGACGAACTCGCGGATGTCCGGGGCGAGCAGCGAGTCCAGGTCGATGTCCGCCGCGTGCTGCGAGGACACGACGACCGTGTCGAGGCGGACGGCCTTGTCGCCGTCGTACTCGATGGTGACCTGGGTCTTGCCGTCGGGACGCAGGTACGGGATGGTCCCGTTCTTGCGGACCTCGGACAGCCGCTTGGACAGGCGGTGCGCGATGTGGATCGGGAGCGGCATGAGCTCGGGGGTCTCGTCGCAGGCGTACCCGAACATCAGGCCCTGGTCGCCGGCACCCTGCTTGTCGAGCTCGTCCTCGTCGCCCTCGACCCGCTTCTCGTACGCGGTGTCGACGCCCTGCGCGATGTCCGGGGACTGTGCGCCGATGGACACCGACACGCCGCAGGAGGCGCCGTCGAAGCCCTTCTTCGAGGAGTCGTAGCCGATCTCGAGGATCTTGTCGCGGACGAGCTGCGCGATCGGCGCGTACGCCTTCGTCGTCACCTCTCCCGCGATGTGGACGAGACCGGTGGTGATGAGGGTCTCCACGGCGACGCGCGAGGTCGGGTCCTCGGTGAGGAGCGCGTCGAGGATGGTGTCGCTGATCTGGTCAGCGATCTTGTCGGGGTGACCCTCGGTCACAGACTCCGAGGTGAAGAGACGACGGGACACAACGCTCCCTGGGGTTGCAGCGGCTGCTGGCTGAAATATTGGTGGAACCTCATCGGAGGCTGCGCCCGATCACGTTCCGGCTGCAGTTTATCGGTCGCCACCGTTCGCCGGACCACCCGTCTCGCCCTATGGGAGCCGTGTGACCTGCGACACTCCATTCTTACCCAAGGATCAGCCCGCGGAAAGGGCCTCCGCTCAGGCGCGTCGCACAGCGAGTCGCGGTGCGACCTGATCCCAAATCACGTCCGCGAGCGATTCCTTCGGACCGTAGGGGACGGCGAGCTCGTTTCCGTCGGAGGACAGGATGACCGCCTCGTTCTCCTCGGAACCGAAGGTCTTCGCCTCACCCACCTCATTGACGACGAGAAGGTCACACCCCTTGCGGAGGAGCTTGCTCCGCCCGTTGGCCAGTACGTCGTCGGTCTCGGCGGCGAAACCCACGACGATCTGGCCCTCACGGGCCCGGTCGGCGGAAATCTCCGCGAGAATGTCCGGATTACGTACGAGGGTGACCGGTGCCGGCTCCTGCCCGTCCTTCTTCTTGATCTTTCCGCCCGCGTACTCGGCCGGCCGGAAATCGGCCACGGCCGCGGCCATCACCACCGCGTCGGCGTCCGCGGCGGCCTTGAGCACCGCCTCGCGCATCTGTAGGGCCGTCCCGACCCGTACGAGGTCCACCCCGGCGGGGTCGGCGAGCGCGGTGTTGGCGGAGACCAGGGTGACCCGGGCCCCGCGGGCCACGGCGGTACGGGCGAGGGCGTAGCCCTGCTTGCCGGAGGAGCGGTTGCCGAGGAAGCGGACCGGGTCCAGGGGCTCCCGCGTACCGCCCGCGCTGATCACCACGTGCCGGCCGACGAGGTCGGGCTCGGCCACCCCGCGGGCCAGGACCCTGGTGCACACCTCGAAGATCTCCTCGGGGTCGGGCAGCCGCCCCTTGCCGGTGTCCTTGCCGGTGAGCCGGCCGACCGCCGGCTCGATGACCACGGCGCCGCGGCGGCGCAGCGTGGCCACGTTCTCCTGGGTGGCCGGGTGCTCCCACATCTCGGTGTGCATCGCAGGTGCGAACACCACCGGGCAGCGTGCGGTGAGCAGGGTGTTGGTGAGCAGGTCGTCGGCCAGCCCGTGGGCGGCCTTGGCGAGCATGTCGGCGGTGGCCGGGGCGACGACCACGAGGTCGGCGGACTGCCCGATGCGCACGTGCGGCACCTCGTGGACGCTCTCCCAGACCTCGGTGGAGGCCGGGTTCCCCGAGAGGGCGGCCCAGGTGGCCTCCCCGACGAAGTTCAGCGACGCCGCCGTCGGCACCACGCGTACGTCGTGCCCGGACTCGGTCAGTCGGCGCAGCAGCTCGCACGCCTTGTAAGCGGCGATCCCGCCGCTGACTCCGAGCACGACCTTCGGCTTACCCACCACACACGCCCCTTCGGCTGATGACCGCTATGACACCTATGACACACCACAGGCCCGGCAGATGTTCTGCCGGGCCTGTGGTGAAAGGAAAACTCGTGCCTTACTGAGGCGGGGCCTCGATGGCCTCGGAGGTCAGCAGACCCGCGTTGATCTCGCGCAGCGCGATCGAAAGCGGCTTCTCGTGGACGTGGGTGTCCACCAGCGGGCCGACGTACTCGAGCAGGCCCTCACCGAGCTGCGAGTAGTACGCGTTGATCTGACGCGCGCGCTTGGCCGCGTAGATCACGAGGCTGTACTTCGAGTCCGTGGCCTCGAGCAGCTCGTCGATCGGCGGGTTGATGATGCCCTCGGGCGCAGTAATGGAAGAGGACACGCTCTACCTTCCGAAGATGGGGTAAGACCTAGAAATGCCGAATGTGGACCGTCCGGACCGGTTGAACACCGGTCAACGATCAGACGACATTCATCAAGGCTAGCAGCTCGCGTGCGACGTCCTCGACCGAGGTGTTGACCAGGGTGGTGTCGAACTCGGATTCGGCAGCCAGTTCGATCTTGGCGGCACCGAGCCTGCGCTCGACGACCTCCGCGGTTTCGGTGCCCCGGCCGGTGAGCCGGCGGACCAGCTCGTCCCAGCTCGGAGGAGCCAGGAAGACCAGCTGTGCCTCGGACATGGACTCGCGTACGAGCCGTGCGCCCTGGAGATCGATCTCCAGCAGGACCGGCTCGCCGTTCTCCAGGCGTTCCAGCACTGCGCCGCGCGGTGTGCCGTAGCGGTTGCCCGCGAATTCGGCCCACTCCAGCAGCTCGCCATTGGCGATCAGCTTGTCGAACTCGTCGTCGTTGACGAAGAAGTAGTGGACTCCGTGTCGCTCACCGGGCCGCGGCTTGCGGGTGGTGGCCGACACCGAGAGCCAGACCTCGGGGTGAACCTTGCGCATATGCGCGACGACCGTGCTCTTGCCGACCCCCGAAGGGCCGGAGAGCACGGTCAGCCGCGGACGAACCTCTGCTGCCATAGAGCGATTATCCAGCTTCTCGGGACTGCCTGAGAACGCCGGGAGAACTTCGGACGACGCCTTAGGCGGCGTTACCGCCGAACTCGCGCTCCAGAGAGGCGATCTGGTTGGAACCGAGACCTCGGACACGCCGGGACTCGGAGATGCCGAGGCGCTCCATGAGCTGCTTGGCGCGCACCTTGCCGACGCCAGGCAGGGACTCCAGGAGAGCGGAAACCTTCATCTTGCCGATGACGTCGTTCTCCTGCCCCAGCTTGATGACGTCGTGCAGGGAGGCGCCGGAGTGCTTGAGTCGATTCTTCACCTCGGCCCGCTCCCGGCGAGCCGCGGCGGCCTTTTCGAGCGCTGCTGCGCGCTGTTCAGGGGTAAGGGGCGGAAGAGCCACGCCTACGTCACCTCGGATGTCGAACTGTCGGATACGGACCAGTGGAATGCCGGAAGGCATCACACCAGGGCGAGCCCCCGAACAGCGGTGGTGCTCGATCGCCGCTCGTTCGCTCTGCTCGGAGACTAGCGGCCATGACCGCTCCAGTCAGCGAGAACGGACGAAAAGTCCTGGTCAGCCTCCACTGAACCGTACATCACGGACAAACCACCCCGGATTTGTCCGGTGAAAGACGTTCGAATTTCGTCAGAGAGTGCGATGAGACCGTCCGACGGCGTCCTCGAACGCCCCGATCCCGCGTACGGCGAGTGCCGCGCGCAGCTCGTCGCGGATCCTCAGGGGCGCGGACGGATCGTTGAACAGGGCGGTCCCGACCGCCACGCCCGAAGCGCCGGCGAGGACGAATTCGAGCGCGTCCCGGCCTGAGGCGATCCCGCCCATCCCGAGGATGGGGACCCGCCGGACGGCGCCGGCCAGCATGGCCCCGTACACCTGGAAGACGCAGCGGACGGCGACGGGCCGGATCGCCGGGCCGGAGAGGCCTCCGGTGACCCCGGCGAGGGCCGGGCGCATGGTGTCGGTGTCGATGGCCATCCCGAGGATGGTGTTGATCATCGAGAGCCCGTCGGCGCCCGCCTCCGTACACGCGGCCGCGATGTCGGTGATCCGCGTCACGTCGGGGGTCAGCTTGGCGTAGACGGGCAGGGCGGGGTCGGCCGCCGCCTTCACCGCCTCGACCACCCCGAAGGAGGCGTCGGCGTCGCAGGCGAAGACGAGACCGCGGTTCGCGACGTTGGGGCAGGAGATGTTGGCCTCGATGCCGACCACGCCGGGCTGCCCGGTCAGCCGGGCCGCCGCCTCGGCGAACTCCTCCGTCCGCTCCCCCGCGACCGATACGAGCACCCGTGCCCCGCGCTCGGCCAGCCAGGGCAGCTCGTGCTCGACGAAGTGGTCGATGCCGGAGCCCTGGAGCCCGATGGAGTTCAGCATCCCGCTGGGGGTCTCGGCCATCCGGGGAGTGGCGCGGCCGGAGCGGACCTGGGGCATCACGGTCTTGGTGGTGATGGTGCCGAGCTCGTGCAGGGGGGTGAACCGGTGCAGCTCACGGCCGTAGCCGGCGCAGCCGGAGGCGGTGGAGACGGGGTTGGGGAGGGTGACGCGGGCACCGAGGGGTGCGGACATGTCCACGTCTTCGGGGTTCAGAGGGTGCAGAGGGTTCTGGGGGTTCAGAGGGTGCAGGGGGTTCTGGGGGTTCACCGGTCGCTCGCCTTCGGGGTCATGGCGGCCGCGCCTTCGAGGTCGTCGGGCAGGGTTCCGGCGTCGTCCCAGCGGACGGTGGCGCCGTCGAAAACGGGGCCGGATGTGCAGGAGCGAAGGAATCGCGTGACGCCGTCGGGGCCGGTGACGGGCAGGACGCAGCTCATGCAGATCCCGATCCCGCAGGCCATGGCCTCCTCGACGGCGGTGTGGCTGGCGGCTCCGGCGGCGGTGGCGATCTCCGTGACGGCCTTGAGCATGCCCATCGGACCGCAGGAGTGGACCTCGGTGGCGCCGGTCACCGTGAGGGCCTCGGGGAGCGCGTCGGTCACCCGGCCCCGCCGTCCGGCCGAACCGTCGTCGGTCACCACGTACACGTGCTCGGCGAGGGCCTCGGCCCGCTCGACTCCGAACAGTCGGTCCTCGGTGGCCGCACCGAGCACGAAGGCGACCCGGCCGCCGCGCCCGAGGATCTCCTCGGCGAGGGCGAACATCGGGGCGCTGCCGTAGCCGCCGGCGACGAGGACCGCCGCGACCGGGCCGTCGGGGAGCGGGAAGGGCGTGCCGAGGGGGGCAATGAGGTCCACGGTGTCGCCGGGGCGGTGCGCGGCCAGTGCCCTGGTCCCGCGGCCGGCCTCGGCGAAGACGAACTCGACGGTGCCTTCGGTGGGGTCGGCGCGGTGGATGGAGAACGCGCGGCGGAGCAGTGTGCTCGCATTCCGGCCGCCGATGGCGAGGGCGCCGAAGTGGCCCGGGCGGGCTCCCGTCACCCCGGGGGCGTCGAGGACGAGGTGGTGGTAGGCCCCGACGGGCGTGATCCGCCGGATGGCGGCGACGGTCTGTACTGGGGGCACGCGGGGCGCTCCGATCGGGGATAGGGGGCGTAACCCCCCACCCCATGCTCGCCCGGGGACCCCCCGCGCCACACTGGTCCGAAGCCCCGACCCTCCGGGCCCTACGCCCCGGCCCGCCCCCGGACCACCCCCGCGCCTCGAACGCCGGCGAGGCTGAGGTTGCCGCTACGCGGCAAACCAGGAGCGGGGGTCCGGGGGCGGGCCGGGGGAACGGGCGAAGGGCGGGTAGGGGACTCAGAGCCGTGCAGCGGCCCCGCAGGCTACGCCGCTACGGCCGCGCGGATCTCCTCCGCGAAGGCGTGCGCCGAGGCACGGAGCGCGGCCGCGTCGGGCCCGTGCTTCAGCACGCCCCGCGACACGTTCGGAACGACGTTGCGGACGGCCGCGCCGAACACCGCCGGGAGGTCCGCCGCGGTAGCGCCCTGCGCCCCGATGCCGGGGGCCAGCAGCGGCCCGTTGATGTCCAGGTCGAAGGAGGACAGGTCCCCGAGCGTCGCCCCGACCACGGCTCCGAAGGAGCCCATCGGGGAGGCCCCCGCGTTCTCCGCCGCCAGGTGCGCCAGCATCGTCGCGCCGATCGAGCGACCGTCCGACCGCACCGCCCGCTGGACCTCCGCACCCTCCGGGTTGGAGGTCAGGGCCAGGACGAACAGGCCGGCCCCCGACTCCCGCGCCAGGTCGACGGCCGGCTTCAGCGAGCCGTAGCCGAGGTACGGGGAGACCGTCAGCGCGTCGGAGAACAGCGGCGAGGAGGGCGAGAGGAAGGTCTCCGCGTACGCGGCCATCGTCGAGCCGATGTCACCCCGCTTCGCGTCCATGACGACCAGCGTGCCCGCCGCACGGGCGTCGGCCACAGTCTGCTCGAGCACCGCGATCCCGCGCGAGCCGAACCGCTCGAAGAACGCCGCCTGCGGCTTGAAGACCGCGACCGAGTCGGCGAGGGCTTCGACCACCGTGCGGGAGAACTTCTCCAGGCCCGCGATGTCGTCGTTCAGGCCCCAGGAGGCCAGCAGGGCGGCGTGCGGATCGATGCCGACGCAGAGCGGCCCGCGGGTGTCCATCGCCTCGCGCAGCCGCGTACCGAAGGGGATCACAGGAGTCGCAGAGGTCACAGGGCGGCCTTTCGGGTTTCCGCGCCCACCGCTTCGGCGAGCGTCGCGTACGGGCTGGCGGCCAGGCGCGCGGCCAGGCCCTTGTGGATGGCGCGGGCGTAGCAGGGGCCCTCGTAGATGAAGGCGCTGTAGCCCTGGACCAGGCTCGCGCCGGCCAGGATCCGCTGCCAGGCGTCCTCGGCGTTCTCGATGCCGCCGACGCCGACCAGGACCAGCCGGTCGCCCACGCGGGCGTACAGCCGCCTCAGGACCTCCAGCGAGCGCTCCTTGACGGGAGCGCCGGACAGGCCGCCGGTCTCCTTGACCAGCGAGGCGTCGGACTTCAGGCCGAGACCCTCGCGGGCGATCGTCGTGTTCGTCGCGATGATGCCGTCCAGGCCCAGTTCCAGCGCCAGGTCGGCGACGGCGTCCACGTCCTCGTCGGCGAGGTCCGGCGCGATCTTGACGAGCAGCGGGACCCGCCGGTCGGTCACGACGCGGTCCGCCGCCTCGCGCACCGCGCTCAGCAGCGGACGCAGCGACTCGGTGGCCTGGAGGTTGCGCAGGCCCGGGGTGTTCGGGGAGGAGACGTTGACGACGAGGTAGTCCGCGTGCCGGGCGAGGCGCTCGGTGGAGGCGACGTAGTCGGCTACGGCCTCCTCCTCGGGGACGACCTTGGTCTTGCCGATGTTGACGCCGACGACGGTCTTGAAGACCGGCACGCGGGCCGCCAGGCGCTCGGCGACGGCCGCCGAGCCCTCGTTGTTGAAGCCCATGCGGTTGATCAGCGCGCGGTCCGGGACCAGCCGGAACAGCCGCTTCTTCGGGTTGCCGGGCTGGGCCTCGGCGGTGACGGTGCCGATCTCGATGTGGTCGAAGCCGAGCATCGACATCCCGTCGATGGCGACGGCGTTCTTGTCGAAGCCGGCCGCGAGCCCGAAGGGGCCGTGCATCCGCAGGCCGAGGGCCTCGGTGCGCAGGGACGCGTACCGGGGGGCCAGGTAGGCGGCGACGAAGGTGCGCAGGACCGGGGTGCGGGCGGCGAGGCGGATCCAGCGGAAGGCCATGTAGTGGGCCTGCTCCGGGTCCATGCGCTTGAAGACCAGGTCGAAGAAGAGTTTGTACATCGTGCAGGGGTTCCCTTGTGCGCTCATGAAGCTCATGAAGAGGGGGACGACCGTCGCGCATCGCGCTGGACGGTGTCCCCCTCCCCTCTACGGGCCGTACGGGCTGTCAGATCCTGGGACCTAGTCGCGGGCGGCGATCAGCCGCTGCGCGTGCTCCTGGAGCGAGCGGACGCCCACGTCGCCGCGGTTGAGCGCGTCGATGCCCTGGACGGCCGCGGCGAGCGCCTGGACCGTGGTGAGGCACGGGACTCCGCGTGCCACGGCGGCCGTACGGATCTCGTAGCCGTCGAGGCGGCCGCCGGTGCCGTACGGGGTGTTGACGATCAGGTCGACCTGGCCGTCGTGGATGAGCTGGACGATGGTCTTCTCGCCGCCCGGGCCCTCGCCCTCGCTGAGCTTGCGCACGACGGTGGCGTTGATGCCGTTGCGGCGCAGGACCTCGGCGGTGCCGGAGGTGGCCATCAGCTCGAAGCCGTGGGCGACGAGCTCGCGCGCCGGGAAGATCATCGTGCGCTTGTCGCGGTTGGCGACGGAGATGAAGGCGCGGCCCTTGGTGGGCAGCGGGCCGTAGGCGCCGGCCTGCGACTTGGCGTACGCCGTGCCGAAGACGGAGTCGATGCCCATGACCTCGCCGGTGGAGCGCATCTCCGGGCCGAGGACGGTGTCGACGCCGCGGCCGTGGATGTCGCGGAAGCGCGACCACGGCATGACGGCCTCCTTGACGGAGATCGGCGCGTCGAGCGGCAGGGTGCCGCCGTCGCCGGTCTTCGGGAGCATGCCCTCTTCGCGGAGCTCGGCGATGGTGGTGCCGAGCGAGATGCGGGCGGCGGCCTTCGCGAGCGGGACGGCGGTCGCCTTCGAGGTGAAGGGGACGGTCCGGGAGGCGCGCGGGTTGGCCTCCAGGACGTAGAGGATGTCACCCGCCATCGCGAACTGGATGTTGATCAGGCCGCGGACGCCGACGCCCTTGGCGATGGCCTCGGTGGAGGCGCGCAGCCGCTTGATGTCGTAGCCGCCGAGGGTGATCGGGGGCAGGGCGCAGGCCGAGTCGCCGGAGTGGATGCCGGCTTCCTCGATGTGCTCCATGACGCCGCCGAGGTAGAGCTCGGTGCCGTCGTAGAGGGCGTCGACGTCGATCTCGATCGCGTCGTCGAGGAACCGGTCGACCAGCACGGGGCGGGTCGGCGAGATCTCGGTGGACTCGGCGATGTACGAGGACAGCCGGTCCTCGTCGTAGACGATCTCCATGCCGCGGCCGCCGAGCACGTACGAGGGGCGTACGAGGACGGGGTAGCCGATCTCGTCGGCGATGGCCTTGGCGCCGGCGAAGGTGGTGGCCGTGCCGTGCTTGGGGGCGGGCAGGCCGGCCTCGGCGAGGACCTGGCCGAAGGCGCCGCGGTCCTCGGCCGCGTGGATGGCCTCCGGCGGGGTGCCGACGACGGGGACGCCGTTGTCCTTGAGGGCCTGCGCGAGACCCAGCGGGGTCTGGCCGCCGAGCTGGACGATGACACCGGCGATGGGGCCGGCCAGCGACTCGGCGTGGACGATCTCCAGCACGTCTTCGAGCGTCAGCGGCTCGAAGTACAGGCGGTCGGAGGTGTCGTAGTCGGTGGAGACGGTCTCCGGGTTGCAGTTGACCATCACGGTCTCGTAGCCGGCGTCGCTGAGGGCGAAGGAGGCGTGGACGCAGGAGTAGTCGAACTCGATGCCCTGGCCGATGCGGTTCGGGCCGGAGCCCAGGATGATGACCGCGGGCTTCTCGCGCGGGGCGACCTCGGACTCCTCGTCGTACGAGGAGTAGAAGTACGGGGTCTTCGCGGCGAACTCGGCGGCGCAGGTGTCGACCGTCTTGTAGACCGGGCGGACGCCCAGGGCGTGGCGGACCTCGCGGACGACGTCCTCGCGCAGGCCGCGGATCTCGGCGATCTGGGAGTCGGAGAAGCCGTGGCGCTTGGCCTCGGCGAGCAGCTCGGGGTGGAGCTTGTCGGCGGCGGCCAGCTCGTCCGCGATCTCCTTGATGAGGAAGAGCTGGTCGACGAACCAGGGGTCGATCTTCGTGTACTCGAAGACCTCTTCCTGGGTGGCGCCGGCGCGGATGGCCTGCATGACGGTGTTGATGCGGCCGTCGGTCGGGCGGACCGCGGTGGCGAGGAGCTCTTCCTTGTCGCCGGTGGGGCCGACGAAGGTGAACTGCGAGCCCTTCTTCTCCAGCGAGCGCAGGGCCTTCTGCAGGGCCTCGGTGAAGTTGCGGCCGATGGCCATGGCCTCGCCCACCGACTTCATGGTGGTGGTGAGGGTGGCGTCGGCCAGCGGGAACTTCTCGAAGGCGAAGCGCGGGGCCTTGACGACGACGTAGTCGAGGGACGGCTCGAAGGAGGCCGGCGTCTTCTCGGTGATGTCGTTGGGGACCTCGTCGAGCGTGTAGCCGATGGCCAGCTTGGCGGCGATCTTGGCGATCGGGAAGCCGGTGGCCTTCGACGCGAGCGCCGAGGAGCGGGAGACGCGCGGGTTCATCTCGATGACGATGACGCGGCCGTCGACCGGGTCGATCGCGAACTGGATGTTGCAGCCGCCGGTGTCGACGCCGACCTCGCGGATGATCGCGATGCCGATGTCGCGCAGCCGCTGGTACTCGCGGTCGGTGAGCGTCATCGCCGGGGCGACGGTGATGGAGTCGCCGGTGTGGACGCCCATCGGGTCGAAGTTCTCGATGGAGCAGACGACGACGACGTTGTCCTTGGTGTCGCGCATCAGCTCCAGCTCGTACTCCTTCCAGCCGAGGATGGACTCCTCCAGGAGCACCTCGGTGGTCGGGGAGAGCATGAGGCCCTGGCCGGCGATGCGGCGCAGCTCTTCCTCGTCGTGGGCGAAGCCGGAGCCGGCGCCGCCCATGGTGAAGGAGGGGCGCACGACGACGGGGTAGCCGCCGAGGGTGTCGACGCCCTGGATGATGTCGTCCATCGTGTGGCAGATGACCGAGCGGGCGGACTCGCCGTAGCCGATCTTGGCGCGGACGGCTTCGACGACGCCCTTGAAGAGGTCGCGGTCCTCGCCCTTGTTGATCGCCTCGACGTTGGCGCCGATGAGCTCGACGCCGTACTTCTCCAGCACACCCTGCTCGTGCATGGAGATGGCGGTGTTCAGTGCGGTCTGGCCGCCGAGGGTCGGGAGCAGCGCGTCGGGGCGCTCCTTCGCGATGATCTTCTCGACGAACTCGGGGGTGATCGGCTCGACGTACGTGGCGTCGGCGATCTCCGGGTCGGTCATGATCGTGGCGGGGTTGGAGTTCACCAGGATCACCCGCAGGCCCTCGGCCTTGAGGATGCGGCAGGCCTGGGTCCCGGAGTAGTCGAACTCGGCGGCCTGGCCGATGACGATCGGGCCGGAGCCGATGACCAGGACGGACTGGATATCGGTGCGCTTAGGCACGATCGGCCTCCATCTGGGCGGTGTTCATCAAAGACGTGAAGCGGTCGAAGAGGTACGCGGCGTCGTGCGGGCCGGCAGCGGCTTCGGGGTGGTACTGGACGGAGAAGGCCGGCTGGTCGAGCAGCTGGAGGCCTTCCACGACGTTGTCGTTCAGGCATACGTGGGAGACCTCGGCGCGGCCGTAGGGGGTCTCGGACACCTTGTCGAGGGGCGCGTCCACGGCGAAGCCGTGGTTGTGCGCGGTGATCTCGACCTTGCCGGTGGTGCGGTCCTGCACCGGCTGGTTGATGCCGCGGTGGCCGTACTTCAGCTTGTAGGTGCCGAAGCCGAGCGCGCGGCCCAGGATCTGGTTGCCGAAGCAGATGCCGAAGAGCGGGGTCTTGCGGGCGAGGACGCCCTGCATGACGGAGACAGCGTGGTCGGCGGTGGCCGGGTCGCCCGGGCCGTTGGAGAAGAAGACGCCGTCGGGGTTGACCGCGTACACGTCTTCCACGGTGGCGGTGGCGGGGAGCACGTGCACCTCGATGCCGCGCTCGGCCATCCGGTGCGGGGTCATGCCCTTGATGCCGAGGTCCACGGCGGCGACGGTGTACTTCTTCTCACCGATCGCGGGGACGACGTACGTCTCCTTGGTGGCGACCTCGGCGGAGAGGTCGGCGCCCTTCATCTGCGGGGCGGCCTGGACCTTGGCCAGCAGCGCCTCGTCGCGAACGCCCTCCCAGGCCTCGCCCGAGAAGATGCCGACGCGCATGGCGCCGCGCTCGCGCAGGTGGCGGGTCAGGGCGCGGGTGTCGATGCCGGAGATCCCGACGACGCCCTGCGTGACGAGCTCCTCGTCCAGCGAGCGCACGGAGCGCCAGTTGGAGGGGACGCGGGCGGGGTCGCGTACGACGTACCCGGCGACCCAGATGCGGGAGGACTCGGGGTCCTCGTCGTTGACGCCGGTGTTGCCCACGTGCGGGGCGGTCATCACGACGACCTGTCGGTGGTACGACGGGTCGGTGAGGGTCTCCTGGTAGCCGGTCATGCCGGTGGAGAACACGGCCTCGCCGAAGGTCTCCCCCACAGCGCCGTAGGCGCGGCCGCGGAAGATCCGACCGTCCTCCAGGACGAGTACGGCGGGAGCTTTGGCTGCTCCCCTGGTGGAGGTCGTCATCGTTCGGCGCCTTCCGTCGTGGTGATTGAGTGGTTCATGAGGTTGATCGCTTCGACCCAGGCGGCGTGTTCTGCCGCACGGTCGGAGCGGAATCCGGAGTCGATCAGCCTGTCGCCGTGCGCCCATGTGACGACGAGGAGACCGCCCTCGGTGAGTACCTTGCCCGCGATTCCCTTGTCGAGGCGGGCGCCGCGCAGCTGCGCGGCCGGTACGAAGAAGTCGGTGGCACCCGGACGGACCACGTCGAGGCCCGCGTCGGTGAGCGCGAGCTCGACCCGGCTGCGGACGCCCAGTCCGTGGGCGACGATCCGGTCGAGCCACTGCCCGGCGGTGGTGGACCCGTGGTACCGGCCGGTCAGGGCCAGCCGGTGCTCGGGGAGACCGCCGGGGGCGGCGGGCAGCTCCGGCAGATCGCTCTGCAGGGTGCCGCGCCACTTCCAGCCCTGCCGCATCAGCCAGTACACGAACGCGATGAAGACGAGCAGACCGATCACCCACGCGATGCGGGCACCCCAGTCCGTCACCTCCGCCGACTGTCGTGTCGCCTCGGCGGCCAGTTGGATTACTGCAGGTGTCACGCCAGCGTCCCGTCCACGACCGTTGCCCGGCCCCGCAGGAAGGTGTGAGTGACGCGACCCGGCAGCTCACGGCCCTCGTAAGGCGTGTTGCGGCTGCGGGAGGCGAAGTGTGCGGGGTCCACGACACCACGGTACGAGGTATCGACCAAGGTCAGGTTCGCGGGTTCACCTGCCGAGACGGGGCGTCCGTGGTTCGGGAGGCTGCCGATGCGCGCCGGGGCGAAGGACATGCGCTCGGCGACGCCCGCCCAGTCGAGCAGTCCGGTCTCCACCATCGTCTGCTGGACGACGGAGAGCGCGGTCTCCAGGCCCACCATGCCCATGGCGGCGGCGGCCCACTCGCAGTCCTTGTCCTCGTGCGGGTGCGGGGCGTGGTCGGTGGCGACGATGTCGATCGTGCCGTCGGCCAGCGCCTCGCGCAGGGCCATGACGTCGGCCTCGGTGCGCAGCGGCGGGTTGACCTTGTAGACCGGGTTGTACGAGCGCACGAGCTCGTCGGTGAGGAGCAGGTGGTGCGGGGTGACCTCGGCGGTGACGTCGATGCCGCGGGACTTGGCCCAGCGGATGATCTCGACGGAGCCGGCGGTGGAGAGGTGGCAGATGTGGACGCGGGAGCCGACGTGCTCGGCGAGCAGGACGTCGCGGGCGATCACCGATTCCTCGGCGACGGCCGGCCAACCGCCGAGGCCGAGCTCGGCGGAGACGATGCCCTCGTTCATCTGGGCGCCCTCGGTGAGGCGGGGCTCCTGGGCGTGCTGGGCGACGACGCCGCCGAAGGCCTTCACGTACTCCAGGGCGCGGCGCATGATCACCGCGTCGTCCACGCACTTGCCGTCGTCGGAGAAGACGGTGACGCGGGCGGCGGACTCGTGCATGGCGCCCAGCTCGGAGAGCTGCTTGCCCTCCAGGCCGACGGTGACGGCGCCGATGGGCTGTACGTCGCAGTAGCCGGACTCCTTGCCCAGGCGCCACACCTGCTCGACGACGCCGGCGGTGTCGGCGACGGGGAAGGTGTTGGCCATGGCGAAGACGGCGGTGTAGCCGCCGGAGGCGGCGGCGCGGGTGCCGGTGAGGACGGTCTCGGAGTCCTCGCGGCCGGGCTCGCGCAGGTGGGTGTGGAGGTCGACGAGGCCGGGAAGGAGGACCTGGCCCGCGGCTTCGATGACGGTCGCGTCGCCGGCGTCGAGGTCCGTGCCCACGGCGGCGATGGTCTCGCCGTCGATCAGGACGTCCTGGACGTCGCCACCGAGTACCTTCGCGCCACGAATAAGGATCTTGCTCATCTTTACTTGCTCTCCTCGGTGCGGGGCGTGCTGGTGGTGGTGACGGCGGGCTCGGAGCCTCCGAGCAGCAGGTACAGGACGGCCATCCGGATCGAGACGCCGTTGGTGACCTGCTCGATGACCGTGCAGCGGTCGGAGTCGGCGACCTCGGCGGTGATCTCCATGCCGCGGACCATCGGGCCGGGGTGCATCACGATGGCGTGCTCGGGCATCCGCGCCATGCGGGCGCCGTCCAGGCCGTAGCGGCGGGAGTACTCGCGCTCGGTCGGGAAGAAGGCGGCGTTCATCCGCTCGCGCTGCACCCGCAGCATCATCACGGCGTCGGACTTCGGCAGCACCTCGTCCAGGCTGTACGAGATCTCGCACGGCCAGGCCTCGACGCCGACGGGCACCAGGGTGGGCGGGGCCACCAGGGTGACCTGAGCGCCGAGGGTGTGCAGCAGGTGGACGTTGGAGCGGGCGACCCGGCTGTGCAGGACGTCGCCGACGATGGTGATCCGGCGGCCGTTCAGGTCCTTGCCGAGCCCGACGTCCTTGCCGACCAGGCGGCGGCGCATGGTGAAGGCGTCGAGCAGGGCCTGGGTGGGGTGCTCGTGGGTGCCGTCGCCGGCGTTGATCACCGGGGCGTCGATCCAGCCGGAGGTGGCGAGGCGGTAAGGGGCGCCGGAGGCGTGGTGGCGGATGACGACCGCGTCGACGCCCATGGCCTCCAGGGTCTGGGCGGTGTCCTTCAGGGACTCGCCCTTGGAGACGCTGGAACCCTTGGCCGCGAAGTTGATGACATCGGCGGAGAGGCGCTTCTCGGCGGCCTCGAAGGAGATCCGGGTCCGGGTCGAGTCCTCGAAGAACAGGTTGCAGATCGTGCGGCCGCGCAGGGTGGGCAGCTTCTTGATCGGCCGGTCCGCGACACGAGCCATCTCCTCGGCGGTGTCGAGGATCAGGACGGCGTCGTCGCGCGTGAGATCGGCGGCCGAGATGAGGTGGCGCTTCATCCGGGTGCTCCGTTTGTCGGTGAGGTCAAGGCCGTGGTGAGTTCAAAGCCGTGGTGAGGTCAAAGCCGTGGTGAGGGCAGACGGGCTGGCTGGGGGTGCGGGCAGGGCAGGCTCCGGCGCGGACCCGAGGGGCCCGGCCGTCGGGTCGGAGCTACTGCCCGGCTGCCCGGTCGGTCCGCTGGCCGAGCAGCACGGCGTCGCGGCCGTCCTCCTCCTGGACCTGGACCTGGACGTTCTCCCGCAGCGACGTGGGGAGGTTCTTGCCGACGTAGTCGGCGCGGATCGGCAGCTCGCGGTGGCCGCGGTCGACGAGGACCGCGAGCTGCACCGCGCGGGGGCGGCCGATGTCACCGAGGGCGTCGAGGGCGGCGCGGATGGTGCGGCCGGAGAAGAGAACGTCGTCGACGAGGACGACCAGGCGGCCGTCGATGTCGTCGCCGGGAATCTCGGTGCGGCCGATCGCCCGGGCCGGCTTCATCCGCAGATCGTCGCGGTACATGGTGATGTCGAGGGAGCCGACCGGGATCTTCACACCGGTGATCTCTTCGAGCTTGGCGGCCAGCCGGCGGGCGAGGAACACGCCACGGGTGGGAATGCCGAGGAGCACCACATCGTCGGCGCCCTTGGCGCGTTCGACGATTTCGTGGGCGATGCGGGTCAGAACACGGGCGATGTCCTGCGCTTCGAGAACGGGGCGCATGACATCGGTATCGATACCGGCGTTCCGAGACTGCGGGGACTGAGACTGCCGGGAGTGCTGAGTGTCCATGAAAAGGACCTCCTTCTCCGCCTCACGGGACGGACCTTAAAGGACGTCGGATGTACCTGTTCCACGGTACCAGGGGGATTCCCGCGACCGGGCATCGGGGCAGACCAGGACCCCTCTTACGTGGGCGTCGGAGACCATTCGGCTTGACGCATCCAAGTAACGCTGCGTAACCTCACAGTGAGTTACCAGCCGCGCGGCGGAGCCGCACGTGGTCATGTCGTCACAGCGTCCGGGAGCGTTATGTCCAGCGAATACGCCAAACAGCTCGGGGCCAAGCTCCGCGCCATCCGCACCCAGCAGGGCCTTTCCCTCCACGGTGTCGAGGAGAAGTCCCAGGGCCGGTGGAAGGCCGTGGTGGTCGGTTCTTACGAGCGCGGAGACCGCGCCGTGACCGTCCAGCGTCTCGCCGAGCTGGCGGACTTCTACGGGGTTCCGGTGCAGGAGCTGCTGCCGGGTACGACCCCCGGCGGAGCGGCCGAGCCGCCGCCGAAGCTGCGCCTGGACCTGGAGCGCCTCGCCCACGTTCCCGCAGAGAAGGCCGGCCCGCTGCAGCGTTACGCGGCGACCATCCAGAGCCAGCGCGGCGACTACAACGGCAAGGTGCTCTCGATCCGCCAGGACGACCTGCGCACCCTCGCCGTCATCTACGACCAGTCGCCCTCGGTCCTGACCGAGCAGCTCATCAGCTGGGGCGTACTGGACGCGGACGCGCGTCGTGCGGTGGCGCACGAGGACATCTAGTCCCCCACGCCTCAGCAGAAACGTTTACCGGTGGGTGCCGGGAGCCGACAGGCAGCCGGCCCCCCCCGGGTTTTTGATTGCCGCACACGGGCCGCCCGCGCCCACGGGGGGGAAGACGGGGGGGGGGGGGGTATTAAAAA